>QHYF01000431.1 GCA_003224075.1 Acidobacteriota bacterium | reverse complement strand
GTCGCGGAATAATCTCCACTCGCGGTGGAAATGCCGGTCGCACGCGAATCCGTCCGCGTGATCGGCCCGGACTCCATCATGTCCAGCCCCTTGCCAGCGGGCACTCCCTCCAAAATATCTGTAAGCACCACGTCGGCGAGCTCCTTATCCACAATTCGTTGCGCCGTGGTCGACCCCACAAACCCGCCTCCCACAACCGTCACTTTCTTCCGCATTCGGTCTTCTCCTCTGTCCGGATTTCTGCGTACGGCCTTAAACAAAACAGGACCACAAGCGGGAATTGCTCCCAAGGTCGGTGAC
>QHYF01000428.1 GCA_003224075.1 Acidobacteriota bacterium | reverse complement strand
AGCGTAAACGACGTCGCCCCCTGAATGATGGTTGCCGCGAGCACTCCCAGCACGATCGGCGTCAGCAGATTCATCTGCCGCTTGCCGATGACGTTATCCACCAAGTATTTCGTTGACGCCGGTAGCACCAATCCCGAAACGCGATTGATGGCCATGAGCACGAAGCCTAACGCAAGCAGCCCGCGTCTCGGCTTGACCAAGGCCCAGACATCGGGAAGGTTTTTCCACGCGTTCGTGCGCTTTTCGCTTTTGGAGGGAGATTTGGCGTCTTTTTCGGTGGCCATGATTTCTGAGGTGGACTTTACCCTGGCCGTTAGATGCCGGCAGCAGTCAAAAAACTATATGTCCACAATCAAGACAATCAATCGAAATGGCGAGCGCTCTTCAGTCGCCAGCGGTTCCCGCGCCGGGCACACGCGCGCTGGCCGGCGAATCCAGATTCAGGACGCTGGCGATGAATTCGCTGATGGTGATGCCGAGGTGGCCCCAGAGCCTGCGCTTCAGGCTGGAATAATCCTGCGTGCCGCTGAAGAGGTCACCCATCAACTGCCGGAACACCGGGCTGCGCCGTATGAACTGAACCATGCGCGTGGTGACCGCACTGCCCAGGAAGGAGCCACGATAGAAACGCCGCACGATACGCGCCGCAAATTCGAGTTCGGCCGAAAAAGTGGCCTTGATCCACGCAGGATACTTCTCCGGGCAGCCCTCGGCGAGCGAGCGCCCCAGCAATTCGCCGGAGCGAATCGCATAAAATAGCCCTTCGCCGGTAAGTGGATCGACCCACGCGGCCGCATCTCCAACGAGAGCCCAGTTCTTGCCCACGACGTTCCGTTCCGAAAGCGTCCGTTCCTTGGGGGACGGCAAGACGTGGCTGTAAAACTTGGCGCCATCCGTTGGGATCCCGTGCTTCTCCACAAACGCGTTCAGGTGGCTTCGCAGTTCCGTGCTCGTATGCGAGGACATGCTCCCGCAAATTCCAACCGAGAGATGATCGCAGCGCGGGAACGACCAGATATAGCCTTCGAAGTGCGGCAGGAATTTGATGGTGATGGCATCGGCCGTCTGCGGCACGAAGTAACCCTGGGTCATCTCCAGTTCGTCGCGCTGCAGCGCCCGCGTTTCGGGGAGCAGTTGATTGCGCGCACCCGCGGCGAGCACCAGGAAATCGGCTTCGTGCCATTCGCCATCGAGACAATAGCGTGGCCTTGTAGTTGTCGTATCCACGCTCATGACGCGGGAACGGTGCACGCGGCAACCCGCCGCTTGCGCGCGATCGAGCAGCATGCCGTTGAGAACCGTCCGCGAATAGATCACGATGGGATGGGGCATTTCGAGGGTTGCCTGATGCTCTTCGCTGCTAATCAGTTGCACCGAATGAACCAGTTTCTTGGGGTAGGAATTGTCCAGCAGGAACGGGAAGCACTGAATGGCTTTGTGCGTCAGGCCGCCGCCGCACGGTTTTTCCCACGCCAGGTGCTCGTCGAACAGATTGACCTTGTGCCCCGCGCACGCCAGTTGTTCACCGCACATTGCGCCGGACGGCCCACCGCCGACGATCGCTATCTCAGCCATGGTTGTGACTCGCTGCGGTCCTCGAATTCCGCGCCCGGGCGCGGAAACCCCGTCAATTTGTTGCTGTGGTGACGGGCGTCTAGGTGATGGGGAAGATCACCAGGCAAAAACCAGCCTGGAGTATAGCACCGAATAGCGCTGTCGCTGCTGCCGAACCGGTTTCTTCGCGGACGATGTCCATTCCGCTCCTCTGCAGCAGGCTGAACAGCGCCAAGTAGACCGCCAGGAGGCCCATGAGAATTTGTCCGCTGTGCAGCACAAACACCGCGCCCATAATCGCTCCCCAGCTGATGAGCCTCAAGGACAGGGCCAGAGCCAGCCTGCGCCATTTTTTCCCAGGCCGCGCGGAACCGAGCAGCGTTTCCTCCGCCAGGTGATAGGGCAGAAGCACAAGCAGCAAAAAGGGGAAGCGCATCCACTTCGCGGCGCTAAGCCACGCTTCATAAAACGTCAAATCCAACCATGCTGTGACCAAAAGGAGCAGCGCCATTCCCGCGAATGCCGCCGTGAGTATTCGGCGAGGAGAGCTGGCGAAGCTCGCGCGGACGGAGTTCCAGTGAGCGGCGATCAGCGCCATGCCCAAGAGCAACAGAAAGCTGGCGAGATAGTCGCCCTGAAACACTCGGATCACCTTCAGAGGATTCCACAATTGCAGAATCACCACAATCAGCAACGAACTTGCCGCCCATTCCAAGAAGAGTCGTCGGTCGGTGATGATGGCGCCCGTCGCAATGATTTCCTCGGTCGCCTTTCTTCCCGCTGCTTCTCGTAGAAAGGGGCCGGTGATGAGCAGAAGGCCCAGAAAGCCGGCGAGTGCGCCAAGCAGAGGGCCGTGCGACGGCAAGCGCGTGGCGGGGATCAAATGCAGGATTTGCACGGACCACTCCTGAGAAGCATGCACCGTAGCAGCGCTGAAGAGCACGCTGACGTGCGTTGCCCCCGGCATCTCCACGTATTTCGAGCTGCCATCGCGGC
>QHYF01000035.1:9086-11179 GCA_003224075.1 Acidobacteriota bacterium | reverse complement strand
GTGAAGACGGGTGCAGGGGAAGTCCTGCGAAGTTCCGGGACGTAGTTGGCGTCGCGATTCAGGACCGCCCAACCGATGCCAGCGGACGCGGCGGCACGGGCAACCTGGGGCAAAGCAGTGCCTCCAACCGGCTCGAAGACAATCGCGTTCGGGCGCTGCGCTTCATCATCGGACTGAATCTCCTTAAGGATCTGCGTGCTCTGAGTAATCGCATCGTTATCCGCGTAAATGATGCGAGCTTCCACGCCCAGCTTGCGCGCCATCTGTTCCGCAGACTGCGCCTGTTCGATTTGATAGTCGTTGTCATTCGTGGTAAGGGAAACCAAGAAGCGCAATTTTTTCATGTCTACTCGAGGAGCCCTCTCTGGGGCACATTCTTACCATACATCCAGCATCCCGAGTATCGGATGGAAACTCATCGGGCGTGTCATCAATAGAAATCCATACTCGCCGAACATCTGCATTACGGCTTGTCCGCTTCAAGGCTTTCGCGCCTCCTGAGTCTGTTGGTCTCGATGAGTTTTTGATAGGCCGCCAGCGCCTGCTCCGCCTCCGGCAAGCGGCCGACGCGGCGATACGCCTGACTCAGCTGAAAGTATGTAGCGTCACGATCAGGAGAAAGTTTTTTTGCGGCTTCGAGACTTTCGATGGCGCCGGCGGCATCTCCTTGTTGGAGAAGCGCCCGGCCGAGTTCGAATCGGGCCATTTCATAATCGGGCTTCGCCAGTACCACCAGGCGCAGAAGGGCCACGGCCTGCTCGGCGTGTCCTTGCATGAGAAGTGTGTAACCGAGATGATACCTGGTGACCGGATCGGCCGGGCGAAGTTCCAGCTCGGAGCGAAACTCAGCGGCCGCAGATTCGAAATCGCTCTGACGCAAGTGGATGAGGCCCATGAAAAAGTGCGCTTCGGGAAGCCGCGGATCAAGCTGCAAAGCAGTTTTCATCTCCGTGAGGCCACCCGCAAAGTCTTCCTGCTGCGCGTAGGCCTGTCCGAGGAGAAGGTGAACGGCCGGATTGTTTGCGTTTTGCTCCAGCAGCCGACGGAAGATTCCTCTGGCAATCTCAGACTGACGCGTTCGAACGAGGGCCGTACCCCAGGCAAAGAGAAGCCCCGGATCATCAGGGAGAGCCTTGAGAAATGGACGAAGAACCTCTGCAGTTTTGACGAGGTTGTCAGTCAGGAAATAACTGAGTCCGAGAAGCTGGCGGACGAAGCCGTCATCGGGGGAAGAGGCAAGCTGACGCTCGAGAGGCGGAATAGCCTCGGAATAAAGCTGCGCACGGTAACAGGCCAGGCCCCAGTTACGGTCAAGGCCCGGGAGCTTAGGCCGCCACGCAGCCGCTTGCCTGAAATAACCCGAAGCATCAACGAAATTGGAAGCTTTGGCGCGGATGACGCCAAGGTCATTGTAGGAGCTGGCGAGGATTTCGGCGACAAATGCGCGGTAGTCGCGCGCCTCGGGAGCTTCCGGAGCTTGCTGGGCCATGGCAGCCGAAGGCAGCCCCTCCTTTACCAGGGCCCGGGCGCCTTGCTTCCCTTCGGGGGCGGCTGCTTCAAGCATTCCTTCGACGCGATCGGAAGTATGGCTTTCGCCATCCGCGGAGGGGATTTGCTTATCGCCAAAAATGTTTTCCTGGTCGTATTTGAACTTAGCCTCGCGATATTCGCGTGAGTGCTGGAGCGCTTTTTTCGCTTCCTCGACGCGGCCCAGGCGGAGCAAGTCTTGTCCGAGTAAGTAGTAGGCGCGGCTGATTTCGCGCATGACATTCTGCTCCGGTTTCACCAGACGAAGGTATTTTTCGAGAGCTTCGACGGCTTCTTTTAGCCGGTTCGTTTCCGTATACGTTTCGCCAAGATAAAGGTAAGAAGGGGCCTCGTCCGGACGGAGCTGAGCAGCCTTCTGGAGCGCAATTTCCGCCGCCGGGAAGTCGCGCAGAGCGACCGTGGCAATGCCGAGCAGAGTTTGAAAATAATACTGATTGGGATTGTTCTTCAGCTCTTTTTCGAACTCTTCGCGCGCCTGCGGATAAGCCTGTTCGCCCAGCTGGTCCAAATAGGCATATCCGAGAAGGCCGTGCTCGCGGGGATAC
>QHYF01000035.1:0-9044 GCA_003224075.1 Acidobacteriota bacterium | reverse complement strand
CCGAATATGACGTGGAGCGCGGACGACTCTTCTACGGTAGACCGTAATTTGTCGAACAGATCAGCAGCGTCGGGCAACTTCTTGACCTTCAGATAGGCCACTCCGAGGAAGTAGGCAGTTTCAAAATCGTAGTGTAAGGTCAGGGCCGTCCTCAGTTCCTGAATGGCGCGCAGAAAATCATTTTGAAGCAAAAAAATGCGGCCCATCAAGTTGTGGGCCTGCGGATCGTTTGGCCTGCTCGCCAGCGCGGCGTTGATCACCTCCGAGGCCTTCTTCTGGTCTCCTCGGTGAAACCATGCAACGGCAAGACCTAACTGGAGTTGGAAGTCATCCGGCTGTAATTTTTGCGCATCGTTTAGATACGCGATGGCCTGATCGTACTGCCCTTCGGAGAGGGAAAGATTCGCAAGCTGACGCAAGCCGAGAGCGATGGTTGCGTGGTACTGGCTTTCCGCTTGAACAAGATTGTTCGCCGCCAAGGATGCCTTGGCAGCGTCGAACTGGCTCTTCAGGAGTTCTCCGGGGCTCTGGGAAGCCCGAGACGGTTGGCCAACCCACACAGTCAGAGCTAGGCCAAGAGCAAACGCGAACGTTAGGTGCTTCAGCGCGACGGAAGGAGCACCCGGAGATTTCCGCAAAGAGCCCTTCAGCACCGGATTCGTTTCTCTGAAATGCGCATACCGAGGCATCGCCAAAAACTCCGCCATACGGTCAATGAGAGACGCTCGACACACCAGTGGACGGAGGCGGGAGCAGCTTCGTCTCCCGAATGCCTTCCCCTTCGACAATCGTGTAGATGACGTCGGCGGCGACATTCTGGAGCGTCTCGATCTTTCCGCTTGGCCAGCGAATCTCCACAGATTCCATCTTCGCGGTGGTGCCGAGGCCAAAATGCTGGCGAAGGTCGTTTTGCGAGAGGTAACTTCCGCCGCCGCGGACTTCGCTGAACTGCTTGATGCCAGCCGCGTAGATGGTGACGCGCGCGCCGATGGCGGCGCGATTACTCTTCGTGCCCACGAGCTTGAATAAAACGCGATGGTAGCCGTCGGCATTCCTGTTTTTCAGCAGTGAAGGAGTTTCGCCTACATTCAGGAGAAATACATCCACATTGCCGGTGTTGAAAATATCCCCAAACGCAGCGCCCCGCCGGCATTTCTGAGGCAGGCTCGCCAAGCCGGCCTCCTTGGACACCTCGTCAAAGGTGCCGTCGCGATTGTTGCGATGCAGCAGGAGTGGCTCGCGATAACGTGCGCCCGTTTCCACTGTGTCCACTTGAGGAAAAACGTGGCCGTTGGCGACGAAAAGATCGAGCCAGGAGTCGTTGTCCATGTCAAAAAAACCGGTGCCCCAGCCGACCAATCCATAATTCTGATGGCCGAGCCCGGAAGTCCAGCTCACGTCCTCGAAACCTTTAGGGCCCAGATTGCGATAAAGGGAATTTGGCTGCTCGGCAAAATGCGTGACGAAGAAGCCGAGGCGTCCGCTGTGATCGAAGTCCCCAAAGTCCACGCCCATATTGCCCAGCTCCATGCCTTCACCGCTCAGCGCCAGACCCGTGAGCATGCCCTCGTCGGTAAATGTGCCGTCGTGATTGTTGTGATACAGATAGTTGGGCACGGAATCGTTGGCAACGAGGAGATCGGGCCAGCCATCGTCGTCGTAGTCCGCCCATATCACCCCGAGACCGTAATATCCGATTTCGTCGTGAACACCGGCCCTCACCGAAACTTCCTCAAATGTGCCGTCGCCGCGGTTGTGGTACAAGAAATCGCTTTCGCCCACCAGGCCCCAGGGGCCACATTGCACCAGTACGCCCTTATACCGGCAGTACTTGTTGCTGCCGAATTCCGGAAGATTGTTCATGTCCACGTGAGTGTAACGAGCGACGAAAAGGTCGACATTGCCGTCCCGGTCGTAGTCGCCCCAGGCCGCGCCGGTCATAAAACCGCTGCCGCGGACGCCGGCCTTGTCGGTGACGTCTTCAAATTTACAGTTGCCCAGATTGCGGTAGAGGGCGCTGCCACCATACCCGGCGACGAAAAGATCAAGCTTGCCATCGTTATCATAATCGGCGACGGCCACGCCCATGCCCCAACCGAGACGCGTCAGACCGGCTTCCTTGGTGATGTCCTTGAAAGTGCCGTCGGGCTCCTGATGGTAGAGGGTGACCATGGAGTCGCCGCCAGCGCGGTAGCGATCAACTGTCGAGCCGTTCACGATCACCAGGTCGGGGCGCCCGTCGTCATCACAGTCAAAAATACCGACACCGCCGCTCATGGATTCGAGGATGTAGCGCTTTTCGCCGGTGGAAATATGCACTGCTTTGAGCCCAACCTCCGCGGCGATGTCCTTGAAGACCGGAACGGGCGGGAATCCGCTTCGGTCCTTCTTCTGCGAGGAACGCTTTGGCGGTGGGGGTACCGGCACGGGGACGCGCTGCGGACCTTGGGACTGAGCGGTAAGCATTATAGGGACGAGCGGGGTTAGAAGGAGCAAGAAAACCAAAAGAGCAAGAGTTATGGATAGAGGCCGATCACCAGTCATGAGTCCCATTATACCGAAAAGAATTTTATCGTCCGTGCAGTTCAACTGGAAAAATCACATGAGTTACAAAAGAACGTCCCGCCGCGGCTTGATTCGGCCGGGGCGGGACGTTGCTGATATCAGGTTGTTTGTTGCGGTCAGAAGCTGAACTTCAAACCGTATTGGATTTGACGGTAGCCGTTTTCGCGGGACTGTCTCGCAATCCCGAAGCTTTGGTTCGGAACTAGGCTGGTATTGACGACCTTGAACGCGCAGGCGGTCTGCGCGGAAACCCCATTGGGGTCCGCCAGATGAGTTGCCCCGTTGCAGCCCGTGCTTTTCGCCACGCCACTTCTTGGATAGATCGGATTGCCAGCGGAGTCCACGAACTCTGCGGAAGCCGGATTGTCGGCCTGCAACTGTGGCGCATTGAAGTTCAGGCCCAAGTCGAGAGAGTCCGCCCTGTACTGTGGATGGTTGAAGAGGTTGAAGAAATCCAATTGGAACTGCATCTTCAGTCTCTCCGTGAGCTTGAAGTTCTTTCGCAGGGAGAAATCTACATCGGCATTTCCTGGGGCGGTGCAGATACCATAACCCGAGCTTCCAAGCTTACCTATCTGGAAGCCATTCATAGTGTAAGCATTAGGGTTGAGCCACTGCAGGCCATCGCTGGAACTGGCGCGGCACGGCTGGCCGGAAACACGCATTGGAGTCTCGTTGCCTCCGTTACCCGTGCCCGCAAAATCGCCGGCGCCGGTGACGCTGTTGATGTGAGGGGTCACGTTAGGGCCAGACGCCCAGCTGATGATGGAACTGAGTTCCCACGCACCTAAAGCGTTACGGACGAAGCCATTCCGGCTCTGCAATGCAGGCAGATTGTAAATCCAGTTGGCCGAGAAAATATGCGACCGATTGAGAAGGTCGGGGCCGCGATTCGCTCGCGGATTATAGAAATCGACGTTGTTGTCAGGCGAATCGATTAATTGAGTGTCGGAGAGCAGCTTCGACCAAGTGTAGGTTGCTTGAATGATGGAATTTCTCTGGAAACGGGCATTGAACAGCGCTTGGAGCGAGTTGTAGCCCGATTGGCCGCTATGCGAATAGTAAAGCATAGTGTTGTCGCCTCTCATGGCGCCGAAGGGCCTGAGCGCCCGACGAGCGGAGTCATTCCCATTGGCCTGGAAGTAGGTTAGGCGGTTTGCCGGAAGAACCGCGTTGACGTCTGAGCGAATCTCCCAGTGCAGGTTGTGGTTCGCGACATAGCCAATTTCCAAACGGGCGTCCTTCCAGAGTTCGTGCTGGATGGTCAAGTTGTACTGCCAGCTATTCGGCATGTGATTGTTCGTCTCGCCACCCCGGTTGGCGCCCCCGAAACCATTGCTGAAGGTGGGGCAATTGTTGGGGCAACCAAATGTGGGCGCATTGATGCTATCTAGGAAACGCCCGTTGCTCGCCGAAAAGTTCTTCAGGAAGGGCGGGTTCTGTCCGCCGATCTGGAGTGCGAAAAGCCGATCGCGGTTAAAGAACTGGCCCACACCGCCGCGGATGGCCCATTTGCCATGCCCCGTGGGATCCCAAGCGAAGCTGAGACGCGGAGCGATCATGTGGTTATTGTTATTCCACAGAGCGCGGTTGGGTCCGACCTTACCACCGGCAGGCAGGCCCAGCGCTACACATGGATTTTGTTTGAGTCCGGGCGAATAAAGGAGGCCATTGCAAGGAGAGCTCAAGTTATTAGGGTCATAGGCCGAAGGATTAAATGAAGTGTAAAGGTCGTCAGCAAAATACGGATTGGGCAATATTTCGTATCTCGCACCGAAGTTGACAGTTAGACGGTTGTTAACCCGGAAGTTGTCGGCGGCGTAGAACGCAGCATCATGCCAACGAATGTCGTTGGTGGTGATGGTGTTGGTTTCTTCCATTGAAATAGCCATATTCTTAAGTTCCATGTCGGCGACGTCGTATCCCGTCTTGTTTCCCCACTGACCCTGATAACCAACGGAACCAAAAATTCCTCCGAATTCCTCGTTGGGATTCTGCTCGTCCTTCGAGCTCCTTCTGTACATGCCGCCGAACTTGAGGGTGTGACGATCTCTGACCAGCGAGAAGTCATCCTGGTAGGTGTAATGGTCCAAGGCGTTTTGCCATGGCGCAATGGTCCAGACGCTGGGAAGATGAGCATTGCCCCAACCAGAGAACCAAGCGCTTGGCCCCTTGTCCCCGAATTTTTTCCCAGAAATGGGATAAGCCCAAGGGATGGCGTTATTGATTTGCTGTTCGAGGCCGAGATTGCCCGGAATGATGGTAATGCGATTCGCAGAATAGCTGAACTGGAAGTCGTTGACGGCGCTGCTCCCGATGGTTTTGCTCAAGCGGGCAGCCGCAATTCGTCCCGGCTGGTCCCACGACTCGTCAATCACGCCGAACGGGTTGCTGCCCCAGCCAAAGCCGGCGGAGGGGGTTCCAAGGGTCCAGGCATCCTGGGTGTACTTCAGCATTAGGGTGAGCGTCTTGGTCAGATTAATGTCGCCGCGGGCATTCTCTTCCCGCCAAGGCGTGGGGTTATTGAGGGACTTCGTCCAGTTCAAATTCGTGCATGGATCGGAGAGGGTCGGCGCGGGATACTGGGTCATGAGTAAGAGAGCCTGGGAAGTCGTACGGTCCTGGGGAAGAATGGCCGGGACCATGGTTCCGGCATTATTGCGGGCTAGGCCAAACGCAGTGCCATCGCTGGGATGGGGATCCGTTAGCCCGTTTACCGGGAAGCCTGCGTTATTGAAGCCGTTCGAATTGCCCGGACAGCCAGCAATGGCACTGAAGTCGCCGGTCCGCTCACCCATGGTTGGCACATGGCGTGTTACTGCGATCCCTTCGATGCGCTTGTTCCATTCCTGGGACCAGAAGAAAAAGACCTTATCTTTCTTGACGGGTCCACCGATGTTATAGCCGTATTCGTTCCCGCGGAACTTACTCTTTGGACAGGTGGGGCAACCCGCTTTGAGAATGGTGTCAAAGGCATTAAGCTTATCGTTGCGGCCGGAATAGTAGACTTCGCCGTGGAAATCGTTCTTTCCGGATTTCGTGACGAGATTAACCGTAGCGCCGGCCATCGAGCCAAACTCGGCGCTATAAGCATTGCGCTCAATCTTGAATTCCTCGATGGATTCTGTCGAGGGGTAGACAAGGATAGTGCGCTGGGAACCCGTGTCATTGTTATTAGCGCCATCGACGAGCCACTGGTTGCCGTTAGACGCACTGCCGCTGACGGAAAGATTCGAGCCGCCCTTGAGCCCTTTATTGGTTACGCTGTAACCCTCGCCTTGGGAAACGCCCGGCATCAGGGTCACCAATTGCATGAAATTGCGGCCATTGAGGGGAAGTTCGGCAACCTGGCTTCCTGCAATCAAACCGCTCAGGTCACCGTTGGTGGTTTCAACGGCGATGGGCGATGCCTCGACGGTGACAGACTCACTCACCGCGCCCATCTTCAACCCTACGTTAACAACCAAACTGTCGGCTACGTGTAGCACGAGGCCGGTATGCGTCTCGCCCTTGAACCCCTCGTGGGTCACATGAATGCGATAAGTACCCAGGGGCAAATCCGGGAAGTTGTACTCGCCGTCGCTCCCCGTTTTCATCGAGCGAGTGTATCCCGTGTCTTCATTGGTGATGCTGACATCAGCTCCCGCAACAGCAGCGCCCTGTTGGTCCGTAACCGCACCGCGGACGGAAGCAGTGACCACTTGCGCGTGCGCGTCGAACGAAGTACAGAGGACGAGCGCCAGCACGGCAAGCAGCGAGCCGATCGAGTACAATTTGCCAAATGCATTATTCAAATTCGAACGATGAGTCTTCATTCGTGTACCCCTCGAGGAAATATTTGCGCGAGAAAAGAGGCAGGAGACTTCTGCGCGGAGAAGGCTTGCAGAGGACCCATATTCACTTTTCCCCCACCACAAGTTTAAGAAAGGACCGAACCCCTAAAGCACTACGGGACGTAATGCTTTTGTACTAGCGGCGTATTTAGACCCAATCGGGTGCGCTTGTCAAGAAGAAATAATGATATTCTAAAGAAAAATAATGATATTGTGGAAGTCCGAATAGCAGGGGGTTGGGAGCCCTCAAAGGTTTGGGAGACTGCAGGGACGCCGTTTGTACATATATGCGTAAATGCATGCCCGCTCAAGGACGAAACCTTGTGTCAGCCTCTCGCCTCGATAGTTTCCCTCGCAGCCTCCAAGCTAAGCTAGAATCACGGCTTACGGGACGTTGGGTGCGCTTGGCAGGGCGTCATATTAAGCTTTGGACCGCCTCATTGCTCAATCCCAGTTTTGGAAGATGCTCGGAGGGTTTGTAGATGACATCGTCCGCGAGAAAGAAGCCGGGCCTGAGCGACAAGAATAGGGTCACCCTGAAGACCATTGCGGATCACGTCGGTCTCACCCCCGGAACAGTGTCCGCCGCACTGAACAATTCTGCCGCGGCGCGCTCCATTCCGGAGCACACGAAGAATCGCATCCTCGAGGCTGCGCAGGAATTGAATTACCGGCCGAACTTCTTCGCGCGAACGTTGCGCTTGAGGAGAACATATACGATCGGCGTGATCGCGGAAGAGATCGGTGACGCGTATGGAGCGATGGTAATCAGCGGCATCGAGGAATATCTGCGAAAGAACGACTATTTTTTCCTTACGGTGATCCACCGGCACGATCCAAAACTTCTGCAAACTTACGCGCAAATGCTCTTGACGCGGGGCGTGGAAGGCTTTATCACCACCGACACGTCGATCAAAGAGAAGCTGGCGCTGCCCACGGTCGCGGTCGCCGGACATGAGCGGGTCGAAGGCGTGACGAACATCGTGCTGGATCACAAGCGCGCGGCAAGACTGGCGCTCGAACATCTGAGGGATTTGGGCCACGAAGAGATTGCCTTTATCAAGGGTCAGCCGTTTAGCTCGGACTCCGGGGTGCGATGGAGCGCAATCTGCGAGGCAGCGCAGGAACTGGGCATTCGCATTCGGCCGGAGCTGATCGTCCAACTGGAAGGCACCGACTCGACGCCTGCCATTGGATATCCCTTTGCCAAGCAATTGCTCGCGCGCAAGCATCCTTTCACCGCTCTTTTTGCTTATAACGATATTTCGGCAATCGGTTCCATCTGGGCGATCCACGAAGCGGGCTTGCGTGTACCGCAAGACATCTCTGTTGTGGGCTTCGATGATATTCCAGGGGCGGCTTATGCTAATCCGGGATTAACGACCGTGAGGCAACCGCTGATCAGGATGGGACAGATTGCGGCGCAGACGGTCGTGGATCAAATTGAGGGACGCGGCGAATATGTGCCGGAGATTGCCATCGAGCCGGAGTTTGTCGTTCGCGAATCCACAGGGCCCGCGCCTATTCGCCAGCTCCGGAGCATCGCGGGAGGCGCGCCGCATTTGCAGCAAAGCTACCCGGCCGAATAGATTTTCACGCACGATAGCGTCCAGTCTTTCCGCTTGACATCTGTTCATCCAAAAGCGTAACTTGTCGCTCCATTTATATCGCTCCAGTTACGTTCCTCAAGATGGGCTAAAAGTGTGGGTAGTAAACGACTCCATAAAAATATTTCCTTACCATGGCGCGCGGCTTGCTTTCGAACAACCCTTGCCAACTGCGTAGTGTTGAAGGTTCACGGGGAACCGGGCTTGGTTGATCATCTCTTTGAGAGGCTATAACGTGGGCAAATTTCAGCTTTCAAGATCCAGGTTGAAGATAGGTTTCGGCGTACTGGCCCTTGTCCTCCTCGTTGGGTTCCCACCGTTGGCGCCAACTATCGGCATCGGAGGGGGCCAGAAGATTGTCTTAAGTAGAACCCAGGTGCTTTATGCCGTTCTCTCGTTTGAAATCGTGCTGGCCGTTTATATCTGGGGAGTAGGAAGTTGGTCGCGATTCGAGCCTCCGCCGGCTCCATCTGGTTCAACGACACCTCAAACGAGCGACCCAGCACAAGGGCAACCAGGAACAGCAGGTCCGGCGCAGAAGGGCGTGCCACCAACAGCGCAGCCTCCCGGCACGCCGCCAGTACAGCAGGGAGGTCATTGAGATGCTTTCTCTGATTGAAACCTTGACGGGGTTTGCCGCGATCATGTTGATGTTGAGCCTCTTGGTGAAGACGCTGACCTCGGTGATCAAAAACCAGTGGGACTATTATTCGGACAATTTGCGGCATGAAGTACAGCGCTCGGCGTTCGAGGTTACCGGGAAGGCCTGGAACACATTGCTTCAGAACGCGCCCGAATGGGCCAAGAACATTAGCTGGGAACGGCTTGGCGATGAGTTTCTGACCCCGGCGTACATGAGTTGGTTCCTCAAACAGCTGGACCAGAACGCTCGTGTATTTGACCTGGAATCTCGCCTCAAGATTCACGTCGCCAACGTCAAATACACGTTTGAAATGCGGATGAAAAATCTCGCCCTTGCCGTAGGGTTGGCATTATGCCTCTTGGGCAACATCAATGCGTTCACCATCTGGAAGTCGCT
>QHYF01000427.1:2433-3925 GCA_003224075.1 Acidobacteriota bacterium | reverse complement strand
ATCTGCGCGTGCGGTTTAATGTGGCACCGATGAATGATACCGATCTCGCCTTCGCCTCCATCAAGGAAATCGGAAAACTCTTCCGCAAACGCAAGCTCTCGCCCGTCGACCTCACCAAGCTCATGCTCGCGCGCATCGAGAAACTCAATCCCAAACTCAACGCATATCTCACCGTCGCTGCCGAACTCGCTCTCGTTCAAGCCCGAAAAGCCGAACGCGAACTTTTCGCCCCGCGTGGCCGCAAAGGCCAGCGTGACCGCGGTCCGCTCCACGGCGTTCCCCTCTCCCTGAAGGACAACATCTACACGGAAGGCATTCGAACGACGGCAGGCTCAAAAATCCTGAAAGATTTCATTCCGCAACACGACGCCCGCGTCGTCACCCAGTTGAAGGAAGCCGGCGCCATCCTTCTTGGCAAGACGAACATGCATGAGTTCGCTTACGGCGTCACTTCCAATAATCCCCATTTCGGCCCGGCGCGTAATCCCTGGGATCTCTCGCGCATTCCGGGCGGCTCCAGTGGCGGTTCAGCCGCTGCCGTTGCGGCCGGCCTCTGCTACGGCAGCATCGGCACCGATACGGGCGGCTCCATCCGCATCCCGGCGGCCCTCTGCGGCATCGTTGGTCTCAAACCCACTTTCGGCCGCGTCTCCGTGGACGATGTAATCCCTCTCTCTCCTCTCCTCGATTGCGTCGGGCCGCTGGCACGCACGACGACCGATGCGGCGACGCTGCTCGACCCGATTTTTGTTCGCGGCAAGGGTGAACCGACTCTGCCGAGTGCCGTTCGCTCTTCATCGCGGCTTCGCAGGATTCGTCTGGGTTTGCCGAAAGGATTTTTCTCTAAGATTCTCTCTCTCGAGGTCGAGTATGCCTTCGACGCAGCGCTCGGCGTCCTTCGCCAATTGGGTGCAAATCTGAAGCCAGTTTCAATCCCTCTTACGCACGAAACCGAGGATGCCGGGAACCAGATCGCCTGGGCCGAAGCAACTCATTACCATCAGCAAGCGGGGTGTTACCCGGCCCGCGCCGCAGACTACGGCGAAGATGTCCGCACGCGGCTCGAATTAGGCGCCAAAGTTCCCGCCACAGCCTATCTGCAGGCCATGGAACTGCGCGATACCTTCATCGAGCACTTCCACGCGGCAATGGCCGACGCAAATCTGGACGCTCTAATAGTCCCCACAACACCGATTGCCGCCCCATTGATCGGCGAAGAAACGACGCCCATCAGCGGGGTCAATCATCCCACTCGCGCCTTGCTTCTGCGTCTGAACCGTCCGGCGAATCTCGCCGGCGTTCCTGCGATTTCAATCCCCTGCGGTTTCACTCCCGCAGGTCTTCCGGTCGGGCTTCAGCTCATTGGCGCTGCGACCGACGAGAATCTTCTGCTCTGCATCGCCCACTCCTTCGAGCGCGCGCACCCGCAAAATCGCCGCCCTCCCCTGGCCGCTCAATGAGCGGGCACACGCACGATGCGATTTGGGAAAAG
>QHYF01000427.1:0-2418 GCA_003224075.1 Acidobacteriota bacterium | reverse complement strand
TCGACAGGTCCCGGCTAAAGGTTAGGATTTGCGACTTCGGAAATCCCAGAGCCCCCAAATACAGATGCGTGCCAGACGAATCCGTTTCCATGCCCATGGGACCCAGCGGAGTGGAAATGGGTGAGCCAGGTAACGCGGTCAAGTTGCCTCCCGCGGTCGAAAACTCGTAAATGCCCGAATTGTCTTGGTCATCGGTGTAAACGTTTTGGCCTGCGGGATCAAGAAGGACCTCTTGGAGGTTCGCGCTTGGCGCCGCTTGCGCTTCAGTGATTCCCGAGATCGTTCCATCGGTGCCATTCACGTCGCCCACGTAGAGCCATCCATCCAGGGTTGTTGCGGCAATCTTGTTTCCCGCGGCGTTCAAACGAATGCGCACCACGTTTCCACCCAACTGCCCCGCGGCAAGCGGCAGCCAGGCGTTTTGAATCAACTGCAACGACAGATCCGGCGCAACCGAGAAAACGGAAATGGCGCTGCCGGCATTCAATGCGTACAACACTTTGCCGTCCGCGCGAAAAGCCAGATCCTGCGGACCGACTCCCGTTTGCGCTGTCGGACCCGCCAGCAGAACATTGTTTTGCACGGTAAAGAATTGAATCGCCGAAACTCCATCCGAAACGGCGATCACTCCCTGAGACGAAATGGCCATTCTGAATGCATTGGCCACCGCTGCGGTCAGCGGCGTCACCGAAATCGCTCCCCCGGATGCGATGTTCGCGATTTGCAGCGTGGCCGCACCCTGAGCTGGGGAGGCAGTAACAGCAAGAAACATGCCTGTGGGTGCGACCGCGAAGGAGGTCAAGAGCAAGAGCGGGGGAGAGGGAGAGGGTGGTACAAAACTTACCAAAGATCCGGGGATCGGCTCAAGTTGGCCTGACGCAGCGCTGAATCCGCTGACCTGTCCCGTGAAACTCTCGACAAAGAACCACTCCTTCGCTCCCGTGGGTACAGGGATAGCGCCAGAGCCGCCGCCGTTGCACGCGGCCAGCGAAAATGCCGCCGCGGCCGTAACAAGAACTGTTAGCCGCAGACCTGCGAAACCGTAATGGCTCCTCCGCTGGCCCGTTTTGCTCGGATTCGCCGGACTTCGTAGATTGCGCTTCATGGTTCCACCCCATGAATCCCATTGTCTCGCTCTATTCCCTGTTTGTGAATTCGCCTGGCGACCGAAGAAGGCACCAGGGAGATTACCTGGCTAGCGTAGTGACTGCGCCTGGAACTCTCATGATCCAACCGCCGATCACGTACCCTAGCGTTCCCGTCACCATTCCGCCGAACACATCAGCCACATAGTGGTTTCGCACGTACACTGTCGAAACGCACATCAGCAAGACGAGCGGAAGGAACACCCAAAAGAGCCACCGACGGTGCCTCCATGCACCCCACAGCGCCGCCATCGCTCCGGCGACATGCTGCGACGGGAATGCAGCACCGTGTACGCGACCGCATTTCTCGATGAGGTTGATTAGCGCCGTGAACGGCCCGCCCGTGAGGTCGCCGTGCCACATTCCCGCCAGAGTGTACCACGGACTTTGCACCGGAAAGAGCATCGCTATGACGTAGCCGAACACGTAGCCGACGGCCGAATACGTCATCGCCGCCCAGTAACTTTCCCAGTCACGCCGGCAATACAGAATCCCGCCAAGAATCAACAGATACAAAAAATAAGTGAAATAAGCGAACTGCATGAACTCGTTCAGCGCCGGGTGCGCAAAACGCTCGAGCCAGAGGGAAGGATTCACACCGGTCAGCCAGTAATCAAACGCAATCAGTCTGGCGTCCTGCCAACCCGGAGTGACCAGATGCACCAGCTTCGCCATCTCCTCAAAGCAAAACAGAAAAAACAGATGCGGATACCAGTGCCGCCAGAAGCGCCAAAATTTCGACGCAAACGTCTCGCCTCGCCACTCTGTTCGCTCTGCGACTCTCGCCTCCGCCCCGCACAAAGCCAATATCACCGCCGCCACAAACGCCTGCACGCCAATCAATTTCGCTGGATGCGGCAGGTTTTCTGCAAATATTGCAATCAGCGCGCCGGAAACCGTCAGGTATCCCAGTGCTACCCATTCAAACGCGCCGCACGCCGCCCACGCAGCCACAAGCTCGCGCTGGAGCAGTACAAGAAATCCTCCCGTCTGTTGCTCGCCCGCGCCAGCCTCGGCAACGCGCGCCGCAAAGGTGTCCGCGCGCCATGCCAGTGCTGCTTCCTTCTCTCTGTAGTTCTGCCTCTCCACGCCGTTCATCCCGCTCTCTCCGAAATTTTCCCTGCATTCGTTTTCACGCTGCAATTCGCAGACACGCGCTCTGCGATCCCTCCGCGCTCTCCGCGTCTCCGCGTTATCACTTTCTTCGCCGGCATCCAGCGCAGAATCGCCCAGCCGCGCCTCATCGCAATCTTCTCAAGCTCCCTCGAAGGAT
>QHYF01000430.1 GCA_003224075.1 Acidobacteriota bacterium | reverse complement strand
TCAACGCCGCCAATTGCGTGCATTGCAAGACGTGCGACATCGCCGACCCGTACCAAATCATTGACTGGGTTGTACCCGAAGGTGGCGGCGGGCCGAACTATGAAGGAATGTAGTTACGGTGTTTCGAATCTCGCCCCTCTGCAACAATAGCAGCCGCGACTTCCATCAGAATTCTTCCAGCTAAGAACCGCTCGACCACAGTTTGCGAACGAAGTGGCGTACGCGATCGACAATTGAATCGCTCGCCGGCGCAGATGCCGATGGCTTTTGCGCCGTCGCCCCGCCCGGTGCGGGCGCAGAAGGGGGAGTGACTGCAACGGTCCCAGCT
>QHYF01000429.1:1517-3932 GCA_003224075.1 Acidobacteriota bacterium | reverse complement strand
TTTCGCAACTTGTGCTTCGCACGAACAGTGGCCGGCGCTGTTGCGCACGGTATCGAGCTGCCCGTTGAGGAACAGAACGTCGCCTCCCTGCGGAATGAGCACGCTTTGCCCCGTGAGTTGCTGCTCGATACGCACCGCTCCCTGATTCGCGCGCATGCACATTGCGCCCTCCATGTCGAATCCAAAGAGGGCGTCCTGCGGGCCATCGCCGATGGCAACGGTTTGCGCTTGGATCTGCGGCGTGTAGATGGTCAACGCAGGCTCGCGTTCGATGTACACGTGAATCGTGCCGGTATCGAGGGCGACCGTCAGCGAGTTGCCGGATTTGAGCACCGAAAAATGCGCCGGGCCGCAGATGGTGATCTGGCCGCCTTCCACGAGATCGATGCGCGCGCTGCCGGACTTGACGCGCACGTCACTCCCGCTTCGCAGGATAGTTTTCGTCAGGCCGTGGACGACTTCAACGCTCATCGGGCCGCTAATGGCGATCAATGCGCCGTCAATGGTCCCCACGGTGTCGGAGAGAGGCTGGTCCGTGCGCGCAGCGGTTGCCGTAAGAAAAGCTCCAGCCGCGACAGTACAAATGGCGGCCAAGGCCAGAGTTCTCCGGCGGTGATTCTCGAGTTTTGGGCGTTGCATCATCAAGCTTGGCCGCAGTCTGCGCAAAGCTTCGTGTGCGGGAGCTGCACAATCAGACGGCAAGCCCCGCCCTCCGGGACAGAGGTAACCTATACTATACGCCGATGCCACTCCACGACGCAGCCGCGAGATCTTCGCAGGAGATCGTTGAAGACGCCGGACAGGGACCTGCCCAGGCTGCGGTCAACGCGCACTACGACACACGGTTGCCGGAGCTGCCGTGGTCACGGCGCGCACAAATACCCATCATCGCGGCAGCGGTCTATAGCGTGATTCGCACGCTGGGCCCCACACTGCGCTACGAGGTGCTCGGCTGGCAGCACGCTGAACGAGTTTACACGTCGCGCAAGCAGTGCATCTGGGCGTTCTGGCACCGCATCATCATTCCGATTGTTTGGTGGAGGCGCAATCACGGCATCGTAGTGATGAACACGACCGCCTTCGACGGCCAGTGGACCCGCAAGGTGATCGAATGGCTGGGCTTCAGCACCGCTCAGGGAAGCTCTTCACGAGGCGGATTACGCGGGCTCGCCGTCATGGCCCGCCGCCTCGAAGAGGGCTTCGACTGTGCCTTCACCATCGATGGGCCGCGCGGCCCGCGCTACATCGCAAAACCAGGGCCGGTCATTCTCGCACGGAAAACCGGGTGCCCGATCATGGTCTTTCACATCGGCGTGGATCGCGGCAAAACCTTCGAAAGTACCTGGGACCATTTTCTGTTGCCCATGCCCTTCGCGCGAACGGTGATTCTGTTTTCACCGCCGATCTATGTGCCCAAAGATACGGGTGCGGAATTGATGGAAGCCAAGCACGCCGAAATGCAGCGCGAACTCGAGCGCGTCCGCGACATTGCCGAGGGTTGGTTCATTTTGAGGGAGGAAGAGCGCGCAAGATTCCGCAAAGAATTCAATGCGTGACGGCGACGAAAACATGGCGCAGGGACGCGATCGTTCGCGCCCCTGATGGCCAGGCAAAGACCTAATTACCGGTACGTTCGCCGAGTTTGACGGGGATATCCATTTTTTTGCCGCCGCGGTAAATGCTGACCTTCACGGTGTCCCCGGGACGCTTGCGATTCAAGATCACGTTCATGTCGAAAGGACTGGCAATCTTCTGGTCGTCGATGGCGACGATGACGTCCCCGCCGATGGCGATACGCCGCATGCCCGCAAGGGCTTGGCGGTCACCGCCGTGGAGGCCTGCGGCAGCAGCGGGTCCGCCTCGCGTTACCGCTTCGATCAGTAATCCTTCCTGAACGGGAAGGTCGAGCGCTTCAGCAAGCCAGCCGCCCACGGGTAGAGTCTGCACGCCGAGGAAGGCGCGGTGCACTCGCCCGTCCGTCATCAGATCGTTGGCAATGTTCTTGGCCGTGTTTATGGGGATGGCGAAGCCGATACCGGCTGTGGTTCCCGTGGGGGTGTATATCGCGCTGTTGATGCCGATCACCTCGCCGTGAGAATTGATGAGCGGGCCGCCCGAATTGCCGCGATTAATCGCCGCATCGGTCTGAATCGCCTCGTCAATGAAAGTCGTCTGGCTGGTCTGCACCGTGCGGCCCAGGGCGCTGACGACGCCGGTGGTGAGCGTGGACTGAAAGCCAAAGGGATTGCCGATAGCCAGCACCTTTTGCCCCACCTGGATCGCTCCCGAATCTCCCAGTGGCAACGCGCTGAGATGCTTCCCCTTGGGATCAATCTTGATTAGGGCCACGTCGTTGCGCTGGTCCGCCCCGATGTATTTGGCGGGATGGTGCGACTGATCGCCTAGCACAACCTC
>QHYF01000429.1:0-1499 GCA_003224075.1 Acidobacteriota bacterium | reverse complement strand
CATGAAAGTTGGTCAGGATGTACCCGCGCGGATCAACTACGAAGCCTGAGCCCGCTCCTTCCACGGGCACGGGGTCCATGAAGAAATCATATTCCGTCGCTTTGGTGAGAATGTTGGCTACGGCCGGGGATGCTTGTCGGTAGATGCGCACGTTGATCGATTCATCCTCGGTTAGCGCCGCGTCCCGCGCAGCGACATTGTAGAGAGCGCCGCTCCTGCCCGCACTGGGAGGCACGGCCTCCACGTTGGTGGGTCCGTGCGAGCCGAAGCGCGTACCGGCCCAATAAGCGCCCAGGATAATCACCAGTGCGGCAACGATGACGCGCACGCGATTGAATGTGTTGACTGTGGTCATGACTGATGGTCCCTTCTGATTCATTCCATGCCCATGGTACAGGAAAAATTGCAACGCGGTCATCGCGCCGTTTGGCGGCGCAACTTGGCGGCGAGCGCTGCAACCTGGCGGCTGGTTTCTTCCAGAGACCCCGAACAGTCGATTTTCTCGGTAGCGTGACGCAGTTTTTCCTCGACGGAAAGCTGGGCCGCGATGCGGCGGCGAGCCTCCGCCTCGGTAAGCCCGCGCGCAACCAGGCGTTCCAGTTGTTGCTCAGGCTTGCACCACGCGACGATGAGGCCATCGAGTTTCTTGTCCAGGTCGGCTTCGATAAGCAGCGCAGCTTCGACGAACGCGGCGTCGCGGACTCCGTTCCGCTCCCATTCGTCGAACTGCCGGAAGACGACGTCGGCGACGCGCGGGTGCACGATGGCGTTCAGGTGGTCGAGCTTGGCACGGTCGGCAAAAACAACGTTCGCGAGCTGGACCCGGTTGATGCTCCCGCTCGCATCGGTGATGGCAGGTCCAAACTCGCGCAGGATCTCTTCATGCGCGGGCTCGCCCCGTTCGATCAATCGGTGGGCCAAGGAATCGGCGTCGAGGACGGCGAAGCCCATTTCGCGGAGCATGGCGGCGACGGTGCTCTTTCCGCTGGCAATTCCGCCCGTGAGTCCGAGTCGGAGCATTTTTTTTTAGATTACCGTGCGATGGCGCTCGATTGCGTTAAGGAAAACTTGGGTGACGCGCGGCGGAGGCGCGCCGCCTTCACCGTATTGCTCATGAGCATGGCGATGGTCATCGGGCCCACGCCGCCCGGCACCGGCGTGAGCGCGCCGGCCGTGTTCATGGCGTCGGGATAAACATCTCCCACAAGGGCGCTGCCCTTCGTACGGAAATTTTCGAGCCGCTCAAGAAAGTTGCGGAATAGGCGCTCGGCTTCTTTCGCGTCCGTGACGCGGTTGGTGCCAACATCAATAACCGCTGCTCCCGGTTTGATCCAATCGGCCTCCACAAAGCCGGCCTTGCCCATGGCCGCGACCACAATGTCTGCGCGGCGCACCACTTCCGGGAGGTTGCGCGTTTTCGAGTGGCAAATCGTCACCGTCGCATTGGCGTGCATCAGCAAAAGCGCCATGGGCTTGCCCACGATGTCGCTGCGCCCCAG
>QHYF01000034.1 GCA_003224075.1 Acidobacteriota bacterium | reverse complement strand
GGGCGTGGCTGGGGCTGTGCAAAAATGCCAGTCGCAAAATTCCCAATATTGTGCACGTGGACGTGGATGCATTCTTCGCATCGGTGGAGCAGGTGCTGAACCCCCGGCTGCGCGGCAAACCGGTGCTGGTGGGGCGCGGCGTGGTGGCTTCGGCGAGCTATGAAGCGAAGTCCCAAGGGGTGCGCACGGCGATGAGCTTCCGCGAGGCGCGTCGCGTTTGCCCGAAAGCCGTGGTCGTGCCCGGGCAATACGAGCATTACGCCGATTTTGCGGAGCGCGTGCGGAGGATCCTTGAAACGTACACGCCGACGGTCGAAACCGCCGCGCTGGACGACTTTTATCTCGACTTTGCGGGGACGGAGCGATTGTATCCCGATTACGAAGCCACGCTACGGGGTTTGCAGGCGGAGATCTTCAGCCGGACGGGCTTGAGCGTTTCGATTGGCGCGGCGCCGACGAAAGTGGTGGCGTCGATTGCGTCGCGGCTGGAGCGCCCGCGCGGGTTTCGCATGGTGGCGCCGGGCGAAGAAGAAGCGTTCCTGACGCCGCTGCCTGCGGAGAAGTTGCACGGGATTGGCCACGTGCACGCAGGAATGCTGGCCGAGCGCGGCATTGCCACCATCGGGCAATTGCGCCAGGTGCCCAAGCCCGTGCTGCAGGCCGCCTTCGGCGAAGCCATTGGGCAGCAGATCTGGGAGCGCGCCCGCGGGCTCGACGGACGCGAGGTGCTGCTGCCCGCGACGCCGAAATCGGTTTCGCGCGAAACCACCATCGAAGGCGGCACGATCGACACGGAGTTTCTCGGCGGACTGATCGAGTATTTGAGCGAGCGCATCGGTTCGACTCTGCGCGAATACAGCAAGCAGGCGCGGACGATTGGACTGCGGATACGGTATGTCGACCATTTTTCGGCGCACCAGACGGTACGGCTCACGAAACCAACGAATGACGAGCGCGAATTGCTCGTCGCTGCCAAGGATCTGTTCGACAAATTGTTCACGCGGCGCGTGGCGGTGCGGCTGTTGGGCGTGGGCGTGACGAATCTTGAAGCGGACCGGCGGCAGAACGAGCTGTTCGATACGAATGCAAACCGGCGGTGGTACCTGAACCGCGGCGTGGATTCCGTGCGGGGCCGCTACGGCTGGAACGCCGTTTTCTATGGCAAAGGCCTCGAGCTGCGCGAACATTATGCCACCAAGCCGAACGGCCTGGTGCTCTCGACGCCGTGCTTGTCGCGATAAGTTGCTCGAGTTTTCCCCGATTCCCTACCCCGATTTGAATGAACGACCATGCCCGCTGAAAGGCGGGCATCACCTTCTTCCCTTTCCGGGCCGGGGCATCCGTGTTCGTACATTTGCATTGTCACAGCCACTATTCGTTCCTGAGGGGAGTGGCGTCACCCGAAGAGATCGTCGCGGCAGCGGTTGAACAGAAAATGCCGGCCGTGGCGCTGACGGATACGAATGGTTTGTATGCGGCGGTGCAGTTTTACAAGGCAGCGCAGAAAGCGGGAGTGAAGGCGATTGTTGGGGTGGTGGTTGATGTGGAATGGCCACAAGACCGAAGAGAGATTCCTCGACTGCGGACCGCGACCGGATTGGGGCCCTCCACTCGGAATGACAGTTTCAAGAGCGTGGCGGTGGCGCTGCTGGCGGCGGATATGGAGGGGTACAGCAATTTGTGCCAGTTGGTGACGCTGCGGCATTTGGGAACGACCAAGCTGGCACAAAACATTGGTTCCGCAGAAACCGATGGCCGGCCCGTGACATTGGAGGAGTTGGCGGAACACAGCCACGGCGTGATCGCGTTGTGCCCGTTGCCGGCAAAACTGCAGGATGCAAGCAACCGTAGGGGCACGATATATCGTGCCCCTACGAAGAAAAACCAGGATGGCGACGGAGCAACGGAGTGGATTGCGCGGTTAAAGGAGATTTTCGGCGACCGGCTGTACATCGAGGTGCAGCACCTGTCGCCGGGCGATGGACGAACGCTGCGCGAGGCTGAACGCCTCGGGCATGAACTCGGCGTGCCGCTGGTAGCGACGAACAACGTGCACTTCCTTCAGCCGGAGGAGCACTTGCATCACCGCGCGGTGAACGCGATCCGCACGGGAGGGCTGCTGACGACCGTCGCTCCGCCCGAAATCACCACCGGTGAAGCGTGGTTCAAGCCGGCGGCAGAAATGCAAAAATGCTTTCCCGATCATCCGGAATTGCTGCAAGCAACGCTGGAAATCGCCGACCGCTGCAACCTGCAGCTCGAACTTGGGAAGCTGATTTTTCCGGAATTTTCTGTTCCGGAGGGTGAGACTCCGGATTTGCACTTGCGAAAACTGTGTTTCGCGGGCGCGCAACGGCGTTACCAGCCGCCTGGACCAGAAGTATTTTCACGGCTGAAGCGCGAGCTACAAGTTATCAAGAAGTGGAAGCTGGCACCGTACTTTCTGCTGGTCTGGGACATCGTGGAAGAAGCGCGACGGCGGGGCATCCCCGCGGTGGCGCGAGGATCGGCGGCGAGTTCCATGGTCACCTATTGCCTGGGCATTTCACGTGTATGCCCGCTGCGATGGGGCTTGTACTTCGAGCGGTTTTTGAACGAGCAGCGCGGGGATTGCCCGGACATCGATATTGATATTTGCGGCGCGCGGCGCGACGAACTGCTCGACTATGTGTACACGCGATGGGGCGAAGAGCACGTGGCGATGATCGGAAGCTTTATCACCATGCACGCACGGCTGGCGGTTCGCGAAGTGGCGAAGGTGTTCGGGGTACCACCGGGCGAGGTGGACCGATTCACGAAACGGCTGCCACACCGGCCGGTACGCGAGATTCTGCAGGCGATTCGCGGGCTGCCGGAGTGCCGCGACCTGCCGGTGGACGACGAACCGTGGAAAACAATCCTGCAGGTGGCGTTGCGTCTCGATGACGCGCCGCGGCACCTGGGAATTCATCCCTGCGGAACGGTGATTTCCGCGCGACCGCTGACGCGGCTGACGCCGCTGGAGCGCGCGACGAAAGGCATCGTCGTCACGCAATACGACATGAACGCCATCGAAGCGCTTGGACTGATCAAGATGGATTTACTGGGGCAGCGCGGGTTCACCACGATGTCGCTGACGCTGGACAACATCGAGAAAAAGGAAGTTAAGGAGGTAAAGGAAATAAAGGAAGTAAAGGAGAAGAGCCATATTGCACCCGATGGAGTGACGCCATGTCCAAAGCCGCGAGAGATTGATTTTGAGGCGATACCCGAAAACGATCCAGCGACGTGCGAGGTTATCGCAGCAGGGCGAACGATGGGAGTGTTTCAGATCGAGTCACCGGCAATGCGCGGACTGCTACGAATGATGAAAGCGCGAACACTGGAAGAAATAGCGCAGGCCTTGGCGCTGATCCGGCCAGGCGCGGCGGAGTACGGATCAAAAGAATTATTTGTGAAGCGGCTGCACGGACAGGAACAAATCACATATGCGCACCCCGCGCTTAAAAATATTCTCGGCGACACGCTGGGTGTGTGCATCTTCCAGGAACAAGTGATGCAGATTTCACAGACGCTCGGGAGCATGTCGCTGGCCGAAGCCGATCTTGTGCGGCGGGCGTCCGCAAAATTCTCCGGGCGGCGTGACCGTGAACGATTGCTCGGGAAATTTATGCAAGCCGCAGGAATGATGGGGCTGACCGATCAACAACGCGAGGAGGCGTGGATGATGGTGGAGAAGTTCGCAGGATTCGGATTTTGTAAAGCACATGCGGCGACGTACGCGGACATCTCCTACCGCATGGCGTACCTGAAGACGCATCATCCGGCGGAATTTCTGGCGGCGATGTGCAGCGCGGGCGCGGGGTTCTATCACGTATCGGCGTACGTGGAAGAAGCCAAGCGCTGGGGTATCGAGGTGCGCTTGCCGTCGGTGAATCACTCGCGGATGGAATACACGGCCGAGGCCGGCGACGACGGAAAGCGCGCACTTCGCGTCGGATTGATGCAGGTAAAAGGCCTGCGCGTCGAAACGATCACGGCGATGCTGCGCGCGCGGGAAGAAGAAGGAGCGTTCCGATCACTCGAAGATTTTCTGCGCCGTGTGCCGGTGGAGCGCGATGAGATCCAAGCGCTCATCAAATGCGGAGCATTTGATGAACTATGCGCCGAAGCGCGCGCGATGACGCGGCCGGAGATGTTATGGCAGTGGAACCTGTTGCAGGCGGCAGGCAAAGGCACGCAGCCGAGAGCCTCGCAACTCCGTAGATTCATCCGGAGCGCAGAAGGCGCGCTTCGCCCGGGACAAGGGATCGCGCTGCCAGAGAAGGCAAAAACATTATTTGCAGAGGCGAACAGGCAGGATGCGACCGGCGCGGCATTGGCCGAAATGCAAACGCCGGAATACACGCTGGAACAGAAGCTGCGCTACGAACGCGAAATCCTCGAAGTGTGCGTGAGCGGCCACCCACTCGATTTTCTGCCGCGCAACGGGGAGGCTTGGAGCGACGAGCTGCGGGGCCTGCGCGGAAAGCGCGTGACGCTGTGCGGCTGGGTGGTGACTTACCGTCATGTAGGAACAAAAAATTACCGCAACATGATGTTCGTAACGCTCGAGGACCAGCGCGGCGTGTACGAGGTGGTGCTTTTCCCAAATGCCTATGACCGATATGGCGGCCTGGTCTTCGAGACGCGCACGATACGCGTGACCGGCCGCGTCGAGCAGGATGGGCAAATCAATGGCGAAAAGCTGGAGGCCCTCAGAAAATGACTGGCGACTCGTGATTCGTGTAAGAACCACCCGAGAACGGTCGGCACTCCGATGAGCGCGTCATGATTCGGGCGAAGAAGCAGAACACAGATAGAATCGCGGAACCCGAGGCAGGCCGGCCCGCAGGAACCGGCGAGGAGTGGCTGGGACGAAACCGCAGCACCAAGCGGCGGCTTTGGGAACGCCTGAATCCCCGCAGCCGCAAGCAGATTCGCCTGATTGCCGAAGCGCTGGCACTCCAGCAGACTCACGCGCAGTTGGCTGAACCGCTGCGCGCGCGCCTGAGCGCTTCCATCAATGAACTCGAGCGACTCGCGGCGCGAATCCAGGGGCTGCTGGAAGAGGTAGCACGACGGACACCGCCCCGCGCATGAAGGTTGCGGCCCGCACATGGCGGCGGGATACTTTCTTCATGGCTGTCCCCAATCAGCGCGGCCCCCTTTTGCTTGCCGTGGTTGCTCTGGCAATCTCCACGATCGGTGCATCCGCGCGGGCAGATGAGATTCGCCTCAAGGACGGCAAGAAGCTTTACGGCGTGATCGTCGCCTACGAAGACAGTATGTTCAAGGTTAAAACCGAGTTTGGATATGTCCTCGTGGAAAAAGACAAAATCGCGTCGATTGTCCCCGCGACTCCAACGTCAAAACCAGAGCCCGAATCCGGAGGGAAGAAAGACACGGCTCAGCGTCCCTCGAAACCGGCGGGCGATTCACAGCCACAAGCTGAGCCAGCGGTCGCATCAGCATCAAACGCATCGGCGGCGCCGACAAACGCCAGCGAAAAAAGCGCAAGTCCGGGCGCGGCAGGAAAAACGGAGAAGACATCGCCGAAAACGAATGCGGCGGTGAAACCCGAAGCTCCGCCGAGTCCCACTTCTGCGAATGCCGCCGCGCCGGCGACCAAGGGATCCCCAACAACACCAGCCACCGGAGCAGCAGCGTCGGCTGCGTCTCCCGCCGCGCCCAAAGCGCCCGAAGTTCCCGCAAATCGCGAAGAAATCCAGGGCAACGTGTACACGAATTACACTTACGGCTTCCGCATGTACAAAGCGCCAAGCTGGAACCTGATCGAAGAAGCACGCAGCGCGCTCCCGAACGCAATCGTGGCAATGGGCACAGGGAACGAATCGACATTGATGGTCGTCGGCGAGGAAAAGACCAAAGATCCATTGGAAGCGGCAGCCGCGGCCGTGGAAAGACGCCTGAATGAGGTGTACGCCAACTACCAGCGGATCTCACACCGCAAGACCGTTGTTGGCGGACTGCCCGCGGTGGAGTATGAGTACCGCGGAAAGGCAGACGACCACGACTGGTCAGGCAAGCTGGTCGTCGTTGCGCGCGGCAAGGATATTCTCACGGTGCTCGGCATGACCTATGCCGACAACGATCTCATCCAGATCCAGGAAAACGTGATCGCTCGCGCCATTTCCAGCCTCGATTTCAACGTCCACTAGTCCGACCGCCGAATTAATCTGAAGACATATGAGTGAACGGGCCCGAGGACTCTAGCTGGCTGCGGCCTCGCCAGGCTCAGCGAGTTTGCGGTGTTCCCGGATCAAGCCGATGAGCGCCTGCGCGGCGCGCGGAAGGCTGCGGTCGCGGCGGTAGACGAGTCCGAGTTCGCGCCAGAGGTCCAAACCTTCGACGGTAAGCAGCTTCACTTCCCCCGCCTTGACCTGATCGCGAGCAAAGCTTTCGCTGATAAATGAAACACCAGCATCGGCAGCAACGAAACGCTTGATCATGCCGATGCTCGGCAATTCCATGGTCACATGAATGCGTGAGCGGTACGGGCGAAAGAGTTTGTCCAGCACCTGCCGCGTAAAGCCGGTGCGCGGGAAGATCAGCGGCTGCTCCGCGACCTCCGCCAGGGTGATCTTGGAGCGGTGCGCGAGCGGATTTTGCGAGCTCACCATGAAGCGCAGGCGATCTTTGTAAATGTGGTGGACTTTCAAATTAGGCGATTTGATGGGCAGCGTGACGATACCGACATCAACGGAACCATCCTCGACCCGCTGCAAGATCTTGTGGCTGAAGTTGCGGTAAATGCTGATGTGCACGAGCGGATAGCGGCGCTGAAATTCCGCAAAAATGCCAGGAAGCAGATAGAGGCAGGTCGCTTCGTTGGCCCCGAATACAATCGGGCCCTGCACAACGTTGCCACGGTCCGCGACGAGCTGAATGGATTCGTCGCGCAGACGAAGCAATTTCTCCGCGTATTCGAAAAGGACTTCGCCGGCCGGGGTCAGCTCGACTGACTTTGCAGAGCGGTCCAGGAGCCTGGCCTTGTAGGCTTGTTCGAGCTGGCGAATTTGCGCGCTGACCGCGGATTGCGAGCGGAACACTTTCTGGCCCGCACGCGAAAAGCTCTTGAGTTTGGCGACGTAAACGAAAGTGGTGAGTTGATCGAAGTCCATAGTCTGGGCGCTCGGAAAGATTATAACGAAATCCCTCTCGCCGGATGCGGAGCTACTATCCTTCCTTTCAGGCATGCATCGCAGATTGTGAAATCGGCGCGGCCATCGGCGCCGGTAAAATTTCATGACGTCGTTTGAACTGAGCAAGAACGGGGCTCCACGCGGCCTCGAGCGTGCCCTGAAAATGCACGGGTTGCACACGGAGCAACGGCAACGCTCCGCGGCGCGAGAGCAACCGCGCGGCACGAGGACTCGCCGTGAAGTGAACGTGCTCCTCCAGCGCGCGCCGCAACCAATTCTCTTCGTGCGAATCGATCTCCGCGAGCACCACGAAATCGCGGTGAAGCACATCGTCGGCTTCGGCACGCAGCACATAGGCCAGCCCGCCGGTCATGCCCGAACCGAAATTCAGACCGAGCGGCCCAAGGATAACGACCACACCGCCGGTCATATACTCGCAGCCGTGCTGGCCAACGCCTTCAACCACGGCGAGCGCACCGCTGTTTCGCACTGCGAAGCGTTCCCCGGCCCGGCCAGCGACGAAGAGCTGCCCAGACGTGGCGCCGTAAAGGACAGTGTTGCCAGCGAGAACGTCGCCTCGGCGCGAAGCGGCAAGCCCCGCAGTGATCGCGATTGTCCCACCTGACAGTCCTTTTCCCACGTAGTCATTGGCTTCGCCATGAAGCTTGAGCGTCACTCCCGCCGCCAGAAACGCACCGAAGCTCTGCCCGGCGGCGCCGCGAAATTCCTGACTGACTTCGCCATCGACGGGGCAGCCATTCTTGAGCCGGCGCATTAGCTCTCCGCTCAGGCCGGTGCCCACGCTGCGGTCCGAGTTCTGAATTGGCTGGGGCTCATTTTGCAGAGCCAGCGAGGCATTGAAATGAATCGAATCCTCTAGCGCCGCGACATGCAGACCTGGCTCCTGCTGGGGCGCGACGCGATTCGAGGGTGAGATCGGGACAACCAGGAAAGGATCCATGCCAGAACGCGCACCGAGCCGATCATACCAACCGGTAAGCTCACTGAGCGAGCGGGCGCCGAGCTGCGCCAGGCGGTTTCGCACCTCTTCGGCCAGCGAACGGAAGTACGCGATCACCATCTCCGGCTTGCCCTGGAATCGCGCACGAAGCGTTTCGTCCTGAGTCGCGATGCCCACGGGACAGGTGTTCAGATGGCATTGCCGCGCCATCACGCATCCGATCGCCAACAGCGACGCTGTGCCGAAGCCGAATTCGTCCGCACCTAGAATCGCGGCAAGCACGACATCCCGCGCGAATTTCAGGCCTCCGTCCACGCGGAGAGAGAGACGTGAACGAAGGCCCGCGCGAACCAGTGTGTCGTGTGTCTCGCGCAATCCAATTTCCCAGGGAAGACCGGTGTTCTTAATGGACGTCAGGGGCGAAGAGCCAGTTCCGCCGTTATGCCCGCTGATGGTGATCACGTCCGCGCCTGCCTTTGCAACGCCCGCGGCAATGATGCCAACCCCAGCGCCGGATACGAGTTTCACGCCAATGCGCGCTCGCGGATTCACCGCGCGCAAATCGTGAATCAACTGTGCGAGATCTTCGATACTGTAAATGTCATGATGCGGTGGCGGCGAAATCAGCGGAGTCCCGGGGGTGGCATGCCGGACGCGCGCAATGTACTCGCTGACCTTCCGTGCAGGCAACTGGCCGCCCTCACCGGGCTTCGAGCCTTGCGCCATCTTGATTTCGAGCTCTTCGGCGTGGACGAGGTAATCGGCAGTAACCCCAAACCGAGCGGACGCGACTTGTTTGATTTTGTTCGCGGCAGCCGGCTCGAAGCGATACGTGTTGGGATCTTCGCCACCTTCACCCGTATTACTCCGGCCACCGAGCTGATTCATCGCCAGCGCCAGCGTGCGATGTGCCTCCGGGCTGAGCGCGCCAAGAGACATCGCCTGCGTGCTGAAGCGCCTAACGATGGACTCTAGCGGCTCGACTTCATCCAGCGGCACCGCCGCGTCGGGCACGGTATCAAGCAAATCGCGGAGGAAAACGGGTCCCTGAAGCTCCGCCAGCTCTTCAAACGCCGAATATTTCTTCGCTTCAGGATCTCGCACGTGTGCATGAAGCCGGCGGACGACTTCAGGCGAAGTCGCGTGAAGCTCCGCTCCCTTCCGGAACCGGTAAAGACCGGCATCCGCCAAGTCATCGGATGGCCCGGAAAAGGCTGCTTTGTGCATTCGCAAATAATCCGAGAGGAGATCGTCCAGCGATTTCTGGCCTGGGTAGTCGGCAGCATCTTCAAACACTTCCGCGCAGAGGCTCTCGGAAAGACCCACGATCTCGAAGAGATGGCTGTTGCGATAGCTTGCCAGCGTCGAGACTCCCATACGTGCGAGCACTTTGCGGAGCCCGGCGTCAATGGCCGTTCGGGCCTTTTCCGCACCGCCCGGTTCCAGAGACTCCGCGAATTGGTCCGCAAGATAGGGCATCACGGCGCTGGCCCCCGCGGCAAGAAGCAGCGCAACATGATGCGTGTCGAACACCTGTGCCGACTCCACAATCAGCGGCACATCCCACAAGCCTTCACGAACCATCGCTTTCCAGACCGCCGCCGTCGCGAGAAGCGCAGGCAGTGGGGCGCGGCTGGCATCGATCGCGCGATCGGAAAGGAGGAGGAGTCCCGGGCGCCCGCCGCCGCTCAGAGGGGTAGTAGAAAGCTGAGCAAAACTGCGGCGCGCCCCCGAGACTCCAGTTGCGACCGGAAATGTAATATCAATTCGCTGCTCGGGGCCAAAAATCGCAGCGAGTTGGGACAATTGGCCAGCGGTAATCACGGGGCTCGGCAGCGTGATCCCGTCTTGCAAGTGAACATCGAGAGACATGACGTGGGTCTCGCGCAACGGATCGATTGGCGGATTTGTGACCTGCGCGAACCGTTGCTTACAGTAATCCCACAAAGTCCTTGGAAGCGCAGAAAGAAAAGCAGGCGGCGCGTCGTCTCCCATGCTCCAATCCGCTTCTTTGCCACGAGTCAGGGCGGAAAAGAGAATTTTGAATTGGTCCTCGGTCCAGCCGGCGGCGCCCGCGACGCGCTTCGGCTCAGTAACAGGAACTGGCGATGCAGTAGCCGATGCAGTCAGCTTCCTCTGTGGAACGGCATTGCGCGCCTGCTGAATCGCGAGGCGCTTGAGGATGTCACGCCAGCACAAAAAAAGCCCGGTGGCAGGGTTGGCCAGAATCATTTCACCGGGACCAAGCCGCTGGCGCTCGGCAATCCGCGTTTCGTCCAAGTCCACGAGCCCGGTCTCGGATCCAGCGATCAGCAAGCCGTCATGCGTCAATGTGTAGCGCAACGGCCGCAGTCCATTGCGATCGAGCTTGGCACCGACGAACTGTCCATCCGAAAAGACCAGCGCGGCCGGACCATCCCAAGGCTCGGTGCGCTGCGAAAGCGCGGTAAGCGCACCGCGCACATCGCGTGAAAGCAACGGATCTTTTTCAAATGCCGGAGGAACCATGGCGAGCATGGCTTCCTCGGAGGAAAGGCCTTCGAGCAGCCGAAGCTCGAAAGCGTTGTCGAAACTTGCGGAGTCGCTGACGTTTTCCTCCAGGATGGGAAACCACGAGCCCACCGTCAACCGCGAACGAATTTCGCGTTCTTTGGCGCGCAGCCAGCGCCGGTTCGAGACGATCGTATTGATCTCACCGTTATGCGCGACGTAGCGAAAGGGCTGCGCCAGATGCCAGGAGGGCTGCGTGTTCGTCGAGTAGCGTTGATGAAAAACGGCGAAGGTGGTCGCAAATGAGGGGTGGCGCAAGTCTTCGTAAAACTGAGGAAATTGCCAGGGCGTGAGAAGACCCTTGTACACGATGGTCTGCGAGGAGAGTGAGCAGATGTAGCATCGCGGAGGCAAGAGCGATTCGGCGCGCTTCCGCAGGAGAGACAGACGCCACTCAAATCGCGCCACCTTGCGCGCCGGATGGAACGGCTCGACAAAAAACTGCCAGATTTCCGGCATGGTTTCGAGCGCCCGGCGGCCCAAAGAATCGGTGTTCACGGGCACCCGGCGCCATCCAATGACACGCAGCCGCTCGGTATCTGCGGCGACTTCGATAGCCGCCCGGGCTTCCTCGACCACCGCGGCAGGCAGAAAGGCAAATCCGACCGCAAACACCTCAGCCAGCTCAATTCCCTGCTCTTGGGCTCGGGCGCGGAAAAAAGGCTGGGGGAGCGAAGTTAGCAGCCCCGCGCCATCGCCGCTGGCTCCGTCCGCGTCGACTCCGCCGCGGTGCGTGAGCCGCTCCAAAGCAGTCAACGCAAACTGGATGATGTCATAGCTAGGCGCGGCACCGAGGCGGGCAATGAAGCCTGTACCGCATGCGTCGTGGTCTGGGTGACCCCAGTTGGGGTGGCGACCCCCCAGCGGCCGGGGCCGCGCATCCTTGTGACCGCTTTGGCCTCGACCGTGCCAGTGGTACATACCAGTTTATTAAACGGCTGGGGCCTGGATGTACAACGCAGAATTTTGATTCTGTGAATTGATTTTTTGATGAGGGAGCCCGAAGGCTACGAATTCTCAGAACTTGGTCACTTCGGAGAAATGGAAATCACGAATTTTCATGGCCGGCACCACCATCTCAAAGGCCTCTTCGCCGGTTGCGCGAACTGCAGGGCCCAGCGACTCAACATTTTTCAGCATTTCGATGAGCGACTGGTTGAAGCGGAAGTTCCGCACTGCTGTTGTAAGACGCCCATTTTCAATAAGAAACAAACCGTCGCGGGTCATCCCTGTCATCACCTTTTCGTAGGGGTCCACTTCTCGAATGTACCAAAGGCGGGTCACCAGCAACCCGCGTTCGGTGGAGGCGATCATTTTGTCGACCGAGGAGTCTCCGCCAGCGAAGACGAGATTCATCGGCGCTTCCCCGTATTCGTTCGGCAGCGCGAAACCGTGCCCCGTGGGCTCTTTGCGAGCGGCTTTGGCGGCCACGCGCGAATACACCAGGTTCCTGGGAATGCCACGATCCACCAGCAGAACCCGTTGCCGCGGCAATCCTTCCCCATCGAAGGGCGCGCCCTGTTGCAGAGGGTGAGAGACGTCGTCGGTAATGCTGATGTTCTTTCCGAAGAGCTGCTTCCCCATGCGTTCATTCAGGCAGGAGCGCTTGTCTTCCAGCGCGGTCGCGGCAAAATCGTAAAAAAGAAAGCCCACCAGATCGAGCGCTGCCGCTGGTTCGAGGATCACCATGTAACGCCCAGGCGCCAACTCGCGCGCGTTCACGGCCCGATGCGCCTTTTCGCTCGCTCGCACGGCGAGTCTCTGTGGATCGAACGCGCGCACATCTGCGGAGTTCGCTTTGGCCCAGCTTGCGGCAGAGTCTTTCTGCATCGTGATGGAGAATTGTGAGCGCGTTTCCCGATACGCGGCGAAAAGCCCGCGTGAATTACCCAACGCGGTTTGGCCCTGTCCGCTCGAAAAAATCCCCGCGGCGACCTGGCCTTTCTTGACGGCCAGGTCACAGGCACGCCGGACCGCGCGGGCTCGATCTTCTGCGGTGAGGGCAGCAGTCCGCCCAATAAACCGGCGCACGTCGCGATAGCGCTGCTTTCCCGGCATGGGCAAGAGACGCGGATTCTTGGGCTGGCTACGTGCGAGCGAAAGAGACGTTTCGATGGTTGAACGAATTGAATCCTCATCAAGGCGATTGGTGGTTGCGCGCGCGGTGCGTCCGTCAACTACCGTGCGAACCGAAATCGTCAGCCCATGTTCCGCGACATTCTGGTGAATGCCATTGTTGGCAAAACGCGTCAAGGCGTCCGCAACTTCGTCAACATGGACTTCCGTTTCCTCTGCTTCCGTGGACTTCGCCAGGCGCAGAACCGTGTCGACAATACCCCGAAGCTCGCGCTCGTGGAGAAGCTCAGCCGCTCCAGCGTTCGTTCCTGACGCTTTCTTCTTTTTGGCGGCTGCTTTCATTGCTTCGAAAATGCCGTTCCGATGCGAACATTCCGGAACCGCGACGGCGATGCGCCATGGCCCGTGCCCATGGTCTGCATGGGTTGCCCTTTTCCGCAGTTGGGCGTACCCCAGAGCGTCCAGTGATCGAACTTGCAGATGGCGTCGCAAGAATTCCAGAACTCCGTGGTGATCCCGCTGTAGCTGGGATTCTTCAACATGCGGACTTTCTTTCCGCCTTTGATCTCCCACCCGACTTCCGTGGAAAACTGAAACTGGTAGCGCCGATCATCGATCGACCAAGAGCGGTTCGTCTCCATCAAGATTCCATCTTGCGTATCCGCAATCAGGTCGTCGTAGTCCCATGTGCCGGGCAGCAAACTGACATTTGTCATTCGAATGATCGGCAAGCGGTTCCAGCTTTCTGTGCGCATTGTTCCGGAGGAGCGGTCCAAACCCACAAGGTGTGCGGTTTCACGATTCGAAAGATATCCGCGAAATTTCCCTTCTTTGATGATATCCGTGCACTGCGCCGGAACGCCTTCATCATCGTAAGCAAAGGTGCCGAGTCCCGGCCCGTGGTCGAGCCGCGCGTCGGCGACAACATTCACAATGTTGGAGGCGTACTTCAGGCGGTTCAACTGGTCGAGCGTGAGAAAACTGGTACCCGCGAAATTCGCTTCCTGGCCAAGCACGCGGTCGAGTTCAATGGGATGCCCGATCGATTCGTGAATCTGCAGTCCCAACTGGCTGCCGCCAAGGATGAGCGTCCCGAATTTCTCCGGGCACTGGGACGCGGAATGAAGCGCGGCAGCCTCTTCCGCGACGATCGGCGCGTATCTCATCAAATCCAGCGATTCAACGAGTTCGTAGCCTTGGAGTGTATGCTGCCCGCCAAAACTGTTGGGATAGGATCGCTTCTGAATTTCCTCTCCTTGAAACGATGTCGCGGCGATTCCGCAGCCGGAAATCACTTTGCGCTGGTGAATGCGTGACCCGATGCTCGACGCAAACCACGAATCGATCTTGCGAAATTGCATGTTCGTTTCCGTCAGCGTTACGCCTTTCACGCGACGCATCTCTGTATCGGCGGCCAGCAATAGCGCGAGCTGCGTTTCGAGCGGGATCTCGAACGGGTCCTTGCGCAACGGGCTCTGCCAGCTGTCCACATAGGCTTTTTCCGGGGCTAGAACGACGGCGCTGCGCTTCGCCAGAGCCGAGGCCTTCGCGATGGAAACGGCCTGGGCCGCGCAAGCCGCGACGCCTTCCCGCGTCAAACGATCCGTGGATGCAAATCCCCAGGCGCCGCTCGCCAGCACGCGAATCCCCAGGCCAATCGATTCGCTCTGAGCGAGCGTGCCAACCTGGCGGTTTTTTGTCGTGAGATCGCGCTGGCGCAAGTGCATCACGCGCACATCGCCGTAAGAAGCGCCGCGCAGCTTGGCGGTATCAAGTGCGTTCGTACACAGATCCCACATGGGTATCCATCAAACTGAAAAACTGTCGGTAAAAACTCAGGGGCGCAGTCGATTGCGCCCCAAGAAGATAACACGATTTTGAAACCAGTCTAGGCGCCGGGCGTTATGTGCCTTCCTGCCAGGAGGCGAGGTAGCGCTCCTGTTCCGGCGTGAGCTTGTCCAGTTTGTGGCCCATCGATTCGAGCTTAAGCCGCGCGATTTCCTTGTCCAGATGCTCCGGCACCACATACACCTGCGGCTTCAAGTTCTTGTAATTCGCGCGGAGGTATTCAGCGGAAAGCGCCTGGTTGGCGAAACTCATGTCCATTACGGCAGCTGGATGCCCCTCGGCCATCGCGAGATTGACGAGACGCCCTTCGCCAAGCAAATAAACCTTGCGGCCATCTTTCAGCCGGTATTCGTCCACAAGCGGACGCACTTCGCGCTTGCCACTGGACATTTTCTCCAGCGCCGGGATGTCGATCTCCACGTTGAAATGGCCGGAGTTGCACACGATCGCTCCACTCTTCATCTTTTCGAAGTGCTCAGCGCGGACGACATTCTTATTCCCCGTCACGGTAATGAAGACGTCGCCTTCCTTTACTGCTTCCGCCATCGGCAGCACGCGGAAGCCGTCCATCACCGCCTCGATTCCCTTCACCGGGTCAATCTCCGTGATGATGACGTCCGCTCCTAAGCCCTTGGCGCGCATGGCTACCCCGCGCCCGCACCAACCGTAGCCCGCAATCACCACTTTGAGCCCCGCTAACAGTACATTTGTGGCGCGAATCACGCCGTCCAGCGTGGACTGACCGGTGCCGTACCGGTTGTCAAAAAAATGTTTGGTCATCGCGTCGTTCACAGCGATGATCGGGTATTTCAATGTGCCGTCCTTGGCCATCGCCCGCAGCCGGATCACACCTGTGGTCGTCTCCTCTGTTCCACCGACCACGTTCGGAACCAGATCGGTGCGCTTGGTCAGCAGCATGGTGACGAGGTCCGCGCCGTCGTCCATGGTGAACTGCGGCTTGTGCTCCAGCGCCGAGCTCAGGTGCGAATAATAGGTGTCATTGTCCTCACCTTTGATGGCAAATGTCGGAATACCGTGGTCGCGGTTCAGCGATGCAGCGACTTCATCCTGCGTGGAAAGGGGGTTCGATGCGCAGAGCACCGTCTCGGCGCCGCCCGCGCGCAGCGCGATCATCAGATTTGCGGTTTCGCTCGTCACGTGCAGGCAGGCGGAAATCCGCAAGCCCTTCAGCGGCTGCTCCCTGGCGAAACGTTCGCGGATCGATTCCAGAACGGGCATCTGTTGCCCCGCCCATTCGATCTTGCGCTTGCCGGCGTCGGCCAGGCCAATGTCCTTCACATCACCCTTCTTCAGTTCAGCGATAGCCAATTTCATGCTCCTCAATTCTGAATTTCGGTCGGGGACAGAGTGAGCTCAAGTCTTTCGCGAAATGCCCGCGGGACACCGAGCCCGGTATTGCTTGGGATTCGAAAGTTAGCGGCGCGCTCCGACTTCAGCGGTCGCAGCGGCTCCGAGACCGGCCGCTTTGCGAAGAGCGTCCGCGCGGTCTGTACGCTCCCAGGCAAAACCGGGCCCGCTGCGGCCGAAATGGCCATAAGCGGCAGTGGGCTTGTAGATCGGGCGCCGCAGGTTAAGCATCTCGATGATACTTTTCGGCGTCAGCGCGAAAAATTCGCGGATCAGCGAGGTGATCGTTTCTTCCGGAACCGTTGCCGTGCCGAAAGTTTCCGCCATGACGGAAACTGGCTCGGCCACACCAATCGCATACGCCAATTGCACTTCCGCCTTACGCGCCAAGCCCGCGGCAACAATGTTCTTGGCGATGTAGCGCGCCATGTAACACGCCGAGCGATCCACCTTCGACGGGTCTTTGCCGGAAAATGCGCCGCCGCCATGACGGCTGTAGCCCCCGTAAGTGTCAACAATGATCTTGCGTCCAGTCAGGCCCGCGTCGCCCATGGGTCCGCCGATTACAAAACGGCCCGTCGGGTTGATGTGATACTTCGTTTTCGCATCCAGCATCGAGGCCGGAATAATCGGTTTAATCACGTACTCCGCGACGGCGTCCCGGAGATCCGTGTTTGAAACCTTCTCGCTGTGCTGCGTGGAAATCACCACGCAATCGACACGCATGGGCCGCCCGTCACGGTATTCGATCGTGACCTGCGACTTCCCATCGGGCCGAAGAAAATCAACTTTATTGGCTTTGCGAATTTCGGAGAGGCGCTGCGTGAGGCGGTGGGCAAGCTGGATGGGCATTGGCATCAGTTCTTCTGTCTCATCG
>QHYF01000425.1 GCA_003224075.1 Acidobacteriota bacterium | reverse complement strand
TGCTTTTACGCGAATTTGATGTACGTCTTCAAGCGGCAGCCGAAATGGGACTGGCTCGGAGTGTCGGCAGCGGAAGTGGGGCTTGCCTTCATCTCCGTGGTACTCGTCACCGGGCCGATCTGGGCGCACCCCGTATGGGGCATCTATTGGACCTGGGATGCGCGGCTGACGCTCACGTTCGTTCTCTGGCTGCTCTACATTTCCTATCTGCTCTTGCGCTCGATGCTCGAAGAGCCGGACAAGCGTGCGCTGTTTAGCGCGCTCTTCGGAATCTTTGCCTTCCTCGACGTGCCGCTGGTGTATTTTTCGATTCGCTGGTGGCGGACTCAGCATCCTCAGCCGGTGATTCTGGGCGGCCCGGGGTCGGGGCTTGATCCGCGAATGCGCGTCTCTTACCTGCTGGTCTGGGCGGCGTTCACGGGGCTCCTCATCTTGTTGTTGAACGCGCGGTACAAACTGGAAGCGCTGCGCGCGAGTGTGGAAGAATTGCGAAGAGAGGCGGAGGTCCAATGAAAAACCTGGATAGTGTTCTCGCGGCATATCTGGCTGGTTGGGCCATTTTCTTTCTTTACTATGTCTCTGTCGCCCGGCGCATGAATGCGCTGCGCGAAGAGATCGAGCGCCTGAAGAGTTCCTTGCACCGGGGCAAATAGCTTTGGCGGGGAAGAAGAGAGTCGGGATCGTCCTGTTTCAGCTCGGCGGGCCGGATTCGCTGGAGGCCGTCGAGCCGTTTCTCCTGAATCTTTTTCTCGATCCCGACATTATTCCCCTCGGGCCTTTCGCGCTGCTTCGCCGCCCCATTGCGAAGCTCATCTCTTCCCGCCGTTCAATCCCGGTTGCTGGGCGCTACGCCCAGATTGGCCGGCGCTCGCCGATCGCGGCACTCACGGAACGGCAACGCGTCCGCCTGGTTGAAGCGCTCTCGCCTTACATTGATCCGGTTGCCGTAACGGCGATGCGCTACTGGCATCCATTCACCGCCGAGGCTGTCGAGGCGCTTCGGCAGGCGGGGCCTTTGGAAGGCATTGTTCTCTTGCCGCTGTACCCGCACTATTCCTACGCCACAACGCTGAGCAGCTTAAAGGAATGGCGCCGGGTCTATAAACAACCTGACGGCCGACCCCCCGTACACACCATCGACAGTTTCCACGATCACCCCCTGTACATTCACGCGCTCGTTCAACGCATCGGCTCCGTGCTGCGGCAATTCCCGGACAGTTCGCGGATTCATCTCGTGCCGATGAGCTTGGTCGAAAAGGGTGACCCGTATCCAAAGCAGATCGAGGAGACAGTACGTTTGGCTTGTGAGCTGGGCGCGAAACAATATCCGGGCTGGCCCGGCACGCACTTGCTCTGCTACCAGAGCCGCGTGGGCCCGGCCAAGTGGCTGCAGCCTTCGCTCACGGAGACGATCGAGCGGCTCGGCCATGCCGGTGTGAAGGAAGTACTAATCGTGCCGATCTCGTTCGTCACCGAACACATCGAAACGCTCCACGAAATCAACATCGAAGCCCGTGCGGAAGCTAGAAAGCTTGGCATTGAGACGTTCCGGATGATGCCCGCGGTTGGAGATTCGCCCCTTTTTATCGCAGCGCTCAAAGATCTCGTGTTGCGCGCGGTTGGGATTGAGGCCGGTTCGCCAACCGTGCCATTACCGCTTGCTGCAAGGTTGGCATCTGGCTCGATTTCTCAAACCGTTTGAACTCGGGGTATAATTCGCCGCTGGAACTTGGGCCATGACAGCCACCTACAATCCGGGCGTGCACAAATACGCGATCTTCGTTGTCTGTTGGACCGTTCTCCTTTTCGTGGCAGGGGCTTTGGTAACCTCAACGGACGCCGCACTTTCTGTGCCCGACTGGCCAAAGTCCCACGGAAGCTGGATCCCACCCGCGGAAATGCTGAGAGGCGGTGGCCTCTTCGAGTTCTCCCACCGTGTAGTTGCGTTTGGCTTGGGAATCTTCACGCTCGTTCTGGCCTTCCTGGTTTGGGCAAAAGAAAGGCGCTCGTGGCTGCGCTGGTTTGGCGTGATTGCCGTCGGCGGAGTGGTGGCACAGGCCGTTCTTGGAGGGCAGGTCGTCATCCGGTTGCTGCATTATTGGCTGCCGGTCGTCCATGCGTGTTTCGCGCAAATCGTCTTCGCGGCGGTCCTGGGTATCGCTGTGTTTACAAGCCGATGGTGGGTTTCCGAGCAGCCGCAACTGGAAGACAGCGGAACGCCTTCGATTCATTTTCTGGCCATCCTCAATGCAGCGGTCATCTATCTGCAAGTGATTCTCGGCGCGGGCTTCCGGCACAAGGAAATCCCGGTCTGGCCGCACATGGCCGGTGCGCTGCTCGTGCTCGGCGTGGTGACCTGGACGGCGGTCGTCTTACGCAGCCGGTTTGGGCAATCGCGGGAACTCTCGAAGGCGCGAATCCTGTTGCACGCGATTTTCGGAACGCAGTTCCTGCTGGGCTTTGGCGCCTACTGGTCGCGGATCAGTACCGCGGACGCCCCGCAGCCGACGCCGGTCATGGTCACACTCACCGTAATTCACACCGTTGTTGGCGCAATTCTCTTCGCATTTTCGATCCTGGTCGTGCTGCTTTGCTACCGCCTGGTGCCGCACGGCAGGGAAGTTGCGGCCGCGGAGCCACGGCAGGTGACGATAGGATGAGCACAGCGAGAACCACGGAACTGACTCTTTTGGAGCGCGCCAGTGGCTACGTCGCGCTGACCAAGCCGGATGTGTCCTTTCTCGTGCTGATGACCACCGCGACGGGCTATTACATGGGCGTGCGCGGACCCGTCGGCTGGCTGCACATGGTTCATGCGATTTTCGGCACCATGCTCATCGCCGGGGGCACGGCCGCTTTGAATCATTACGCCGAGCGGGAGTCTGACCGCACCATGCGCCGCACTGCTTCGCGCCCCCTGCCCAGCGGCGTGCTGCAACCTCGTGAGGCTCTTGCTTTTGGCGTAGCCCTGTCCGTTGCTGGTGCGGTAGACCTGTATTTGACCGCTGGCGCGCTCGCTTCGGGGCTGGGTGTCGTGACTTGCCTGAGTTACCTGCTGGCCTACACTCCGCTGAAGAAGCGCACCGTTTGGGCGACGTTTGTTGGCGCCTTTCCCGGTGCGATTCCTCCGATGATCGGCTGGGCGGCGGCCACGGGCTCGCTGGACCGCGGCGCGTGGTTGCTGTTCGGGATCCTCTTTCTCTGGCAATTTCCGCACTTCCACGCCATCGCCTGGATGTACCGCGAAGACTATGCGCGCGCCGGGATCATGATGCTCCCGGTGGTGGACCGCGAGGGCACCCGCACGTTCCGGCAAATCATCCTGTATGCGGCCGCGCTCGTGGGCGTCAGCCTGCTCCCGGCCATCTTGGGACTGGCTGGCGTGCTGTATTTCTTCGGCGCGCTGGTCACCTGCACTGCCCTGGTGCAAGTGTGCCTCTGGGCCGCAAGCAATAAGTCCAACACGCGCGCCAAGTGGCTGATGCACGCGACAGTCCTGCACATCCCCGTGCTGCTGGGCTTGATGGCCTACGACAAGATTCCGCGGTAGTCAGGCGCTCGGGGAAGGACCAACTCGCACTCATGTTTTCGCAAGCCGCCCTGAACGCTTCTCTCAATGGACTCAGCGCGATTCTCCTGG
>QHYF01000424.1 GCA_003224075.1 Acidobacteriota bacterium | reverse complement strand
TTACTGAAGGACACCGTGTTTTGGCTGTTGGTCGCACCGGCTATGGGATAAAGCTGCGGCATGTTATTGAGCACCGGTCCGAAAAATCCATTTTGGCCGGATCCAGGCTGGCCGGGCATTACCCCAATCTTCTCGACCGTTTGCCAGTAAAGCAAGGCGGCAAGGATGTCGGCGCCCGCTGGGACGGACGTTGTGCCGCTAATACCGGGGTTCATTGTGCCCGTAATGGGGTCCTTGTCAGGGACGTTAATCGTTCCCGTGGCGAAGCCGTTTTTCGCTTGTTTATTCAGGCCGTAGGCGCCGGCGACGACGTAGTCGCCAGTAACAAAAAAATTGTTGCCGAAGGTGAGCGGACCATTCGTTGACTGGGCGAAGCCCGATTGCGCAAACCCCAACAGCAACAGCAACCCTAACGCTGCCGCCGCAGGCATTAGTCGACGGCCCCAAGAAATTGTGCCCGGTGTTGTAGCGGCAGTTTGCATAATCAGCCTCTCTCACTACGAATTTTGGAAAGCAGGTGTGGACGCTCAGTTCGGCACTGCGGATTTCTTAAAACAGTTGTCTCGGCGGAGTATGCGCAGATGTTTTCCAGATGGGCTCTTGAATCTATTTCAGGATTTCGCCGGGGACTTGAACTGGCATCCGCGTTCTCAGAAGATTGGGGCCACGCTGCGATTTGTCGTTTGCAGAATTCGAAACCCTTCACACGGTTCTCCTCGAGACGGACCGGGAAACGCGAGGCGCGCTGTCAATCGTTTGCGTTAGCGATGGACAAAAGCGGGGAGTTTCGCCTAGCACTGATCACTTGCAATTGGCGGGATTTTGCTCCTCGTGCCTGGAGAAGTCAAGAGAAATGCGCGGGTGAAGGGATTTATCTGCGGCCGTGAAGAATGCTTGGGGACACAATGCAGCCGGTGGTCAGCTATAGAACTACTATGAATTTCGTATCGTTAGTTTACGTGGCACGCGCTTTCGCTGCGACCATCCGCCAGCGGTCCTGCTGCTCGACGCAGATATGCTTGTCTCTGCTGTCAGCGGAGCAGAGTGTTTCGCCGAAACGCCCCCGCATTTGCGTGCGTCCGTTGACATCGCGGTCCCTGAATAGAGCCGCACTCTCGATTCAACTACCTCAATCGCTTCGAATTTGAGCTGACCGGAGCCGACTGCACCGAGCAACGCCGGCTTCGAGATCTCCGATCCGCTCACGTCGATCCGTAGGAAGTCGTCAACAAGGACTTGATCCAAACTTTCCAGCTTGGCTTCCAGAAGAGCCCTAAAGAATTGCCGCTCCGTTGCAAGTGGTTCCAAACGATCTCTCCTGGATAAATGGATGCTTCCTGTTAACTGCCAGTTATGTCTCTAGCGCAGTCCTGCAAGCGCGTGCGGCGGATTCACGCTATACCACTACCGGAAAAGTCTTCTCACATGCCTTGTTGCATCTCCGGATCCTTAGGGCGCGTCGGAGCTCCGGCTCCGATGGAAGGGGCTTGTCTTCGATTGGGCCTTGGCTCCTAAAGCAGCACAGGTCCGACTTTCCACACCGACTCCTGAGATTCGCTTTCGCAGCCTAAAAGACGGTCTCGCGCCGCCCTGCTCCACCCAACAACTGTCTTTTCAATGGTTTCGCCTTGCGAACCGCCCTTTCATTCCATGTCCAGTTAAATTTTTCCACCTTTCTCTTGACAGCGATCGTAATCATGTGGTAATATATTATTTGGCATTCTGCTCCTATGCCCGCCTTGTCTCCCGGCCCCTCTGCCCACGCGACTTCTTGGCATCACTTCCTCGCCGTCTATTCACGCTCCTCCGTGCCCTTCGTCTCAATTCGGCGCACAGCTTTTCGAGTCCTAACTCTGTTGGCCGTACCTCAAGCCTCTTGCGCCTCTTTTGTTTTCATGCACTTACGAATTGCAAATCTCACAACCCCTTTCTTTTCACAACCATACAAAATGCCGGGGGTGTGTACCCCACTCGCACTCTCTTCTGCTTGCTCTTTTCCCCGCGCGTGCGTCACGTTCCTCTTGTTTGACACTCTCCTCCTCCGCCGATACTATCAATTCTTCTCCTCCGGGACTCCATCGGCACTGGCAGTTCCCGCGGCGGATTCCCATGAAACTCGCCTATTTTGATTGTTTTTCGGGCATCAGTGGAGACATGACCCTCGGCGCTCTGGTGGATGCGGGTTGCGACGTGGAGCATCTCCGCTCCGAATTGCATGGCCTCCAGGTGCCGAGCTGGGAGCTTTCCGCCGAAAAAGTTTGGAAAAACGGTATGTCCGCCACCTACGTCAAGGTGAGAACGGAAGATCAATCGAAGCATCGCTCGCTCAGCACGATTCTGGATATTTTACAGGAATCGCAGCTTGCCCCGGAGGTGCGCGATCGCGCCGCCGCCATTTTCAAGAAACTTGGCGAGGCCGAGGCCCATGTCCACAACGTGCCGCTCGAGAAGGTTCATTTTCATGAAGTTGGCGCGGTCGACGCCATCGTGGACGTTGTTGGCGCTTGCATCGGGTTCCATGCTCTGGGCATCGAGAAATTTGCTTGTTCCGCGCTGAATGTTGGCGGCGGGACCGTCCAAATGGCGCACGGAATTCTGCCCGTACCGGCTCCGGCCACGGCGAATCTGTTGCAAGGCAAGCCGACTTATTCCAACGGCGCGCAAAAAGAACTTGTTACTCCGACTGGAGCGGCGATCGTTGCGGCGCTTTGCGATTCCTTTGGCCCGCAGCCGTCCATGAGCGTCACGGCCATCGGCTACGGGGCCGGCACCGCCGACCTGGAGGGTCAGCCGAACGTCGTCCGCATCCTGATCGGTGAAGCGGCGGAAAAAACGGTCGCTGGA
>QHYF01000426.1 GCA_003224075.1 Acidobacteriota bacterium | reverse complement strand
CCCGCCCGCGCCAGCGGCAAGGGTCTTGTGAAGCAGATCCATCTGTGTGCGTTTGCCGCTGCCATCGATGCCCTCGAAGGCGATCAGCCTTCCAAGAGGGTGCCTATTTGTTTTTGGACGCAAATCAGCCTCAAATGATCGGTATCTCGGGGCGAACAGCAGCCGAACGCCAGTCTAACCGCAGACAACCTGCGCCGCAATGCCGCGCGTATTCGGTGCGAGAAAACCTGCTTCGAATTCAAGAGAGGATTGCCGGCGCGGCGAGCCGTGCCGGACGCCGAGTCGAAGAGATCACCTTGATTGGGGTTTCGAAGACGCACCCTGCGAGCGCGATTCGCGAGGCGTATGATGCAGGCGTGCGGCACTTTGGCGAAAACCGCGTACAGGAATGGGAAGGAAAGCGCTCCGGGACAGACGGATTGGCAGCGACATGGCACCTGGTGGGACACCTGCAGAAGAATAAGGGAGCGAGGGCGGCAAAGCTCTTTCATTGCATTGATTCTGTCGATGACTATGCACTCGCGCAGAGACTGGATCGGGCTCGGGCCGAGGCCGGCCTCGCCGGCAAGTTACGTGTTCTCATTGAAGTTAGGATGGCCCAGGAGGAAACAAAGAGCGGGGTGGGGGTAGGAGAGCTTGAGGCGTTGGCTGAAAAGTTCGTTGAGCTGCCCCGGCTCGAGCTTGCAGGATTGATGTGCATTCCGCCATTTCTGGAAAAGGCGGAACAGGTGCGGCCGCATTTCCGGCGCTTGCGGGAGTCGCGCGATAATCTGGCGCAAAAACTTGGTCGCGCGCTGCCGGTCCTGTCGATGGGGATGTCGAACGATTTTGAAGTGGCGATCGAAGAAGGGGCGACGGAAGTGCGCATCGGAACCTCGCTGTTTGGGCCTCGAAATGCCAAATGACGATTGGCAAGGAGCCGAATGCTTGAAATGCAAGAGCGAGAAGGCGCGGTGATTCTGCCGGTGAGGGTACAGCCTCGCGCGAGCAAGGATGAGATTGCCGGCGAAATGAATGGGGCGCTGAGGGTTCGCTTGCAGGCTCCGGCTGTCGAGAATCGCGCCAATGAGGCGCTAGTGGATTTCCTGGCACAACTTTTGAAAACACCCAAGTCGGCTGTTAGAATTCTTAGCGGTGAAAGAAGCCGCACAAAACGCATCGAAATCCAAATCCGCGGTGTTACGAAGCAGCAAATCATGGGACTTATGATGCAGGACGCTTGAAGCGGTGCAGTTGAATCTTGTCCGAGCGATGGAGCGGTTCTCCCGATGAGTGCAGATATTCAAGGCATCCAGAGCGATTTGCGCGCCGCCAAGCTCGATGGCTGGCTCTTTTATGATTTTCGCGGGCGCGATCCCATCGCACAGCACATCCTGAATCTTCCGGACGGAATGCGGACGCGAAGGTGGTTCTACTTCGTGCCGGCGAAAGGGACGCCGAAGAAGCTGGTGCACAAAATCGAGGCGGAGTCGCTGAAGTCGTTGCCGGGAGACACCCTGTACTACGCGAGACAGGACGAGCTGCGAAAGAATCTTGGGAAGATGCTCCGCCGCGCGAAGAATGTGGCGATGCAATACTCGCCGAAAAACGCGATTCCTTACGTGGCGATGGTGGATGCGGGAACGGTTGAATTGGTGCGCAGTTCCGGTCCGAGAGTGGTGAGTTCGGCGGACCTGGTGCAGAAATACGAAGCGTGCTGGACGGCGGAGCAGCTCGAATCGCACTTGTCGGCAGGCGTGACCATCGACCGGATCGTGCGCGGGGCCTTTCAGCATGCTACGAGTTGCGTGCGCGAAGAAAAAACGCTGACGGAATACGATTTGAAAAAGTGGATCCTGAACGAGTTCGAAGCGGCAGGATTATGGGCCGAGGAAGGACCCGACATTGCCGTGAACGCCAACGCGAGCGACCCGCACTATGGTCCGACGGCGGAGAAAGCCGCTCCCATTCGCGAGGGGGATTTGCTGCTGTTGGATGTTTGGGGAAAGAAGAAAAAGCCGGGCAGCGTGTATTACGATGTCACCTGGATGGGGTACTTCGGCGCGAAGGCGCCGGAGAAATATGCAAAGGTTTTCGCCGTTGTTCGCGAGGCGCGCGACAAGGCTTTCGAATTGATTCGCAAGCACGTGGCAGCAGGGAAGCCACTGCAGGGATGGCAGGTGGATAAAGCGGCCCGCAGTGTGATCGAGAGAGCGGGTTACGGGAAATACTTTTTTCACCGCACTGGTCACAGCATTGGAGAAAAGGTTCACGGCAACGGCGCGAATATGGACGGGTTGGAAACACACGACGCGCGACACTTAATCCCGCAGACTTGCAATTCGATAGAGCCGGGAATCTACCTGCCGGAATTCGGCGTGCGCAGCGAAGTGAATGTGTACATCGGCGAAGGGGAAGCTCGCGTGACCGGGGCGATTCAAAACGAAATTCTGGCGTTACTGGCATAGCGCAAGCCGGCAAGGGAGAATGATGACAGGCGAGACATCGGCACCGGCAGTCCCGCAGCAGAATTCGCGGCGCGAGAGAATTGCATTCGCTATCGGAGTGGCAGGATGGCTCGTGCCCGGGTTGGGCCATGCTCTCATGAAAATGTGGGGCCGCGCGGTGGCCTGCTTTCTGACCGTGGGCGTGCTCGTGATCCTTGGTGCGGGGATGCGCGGCAACGTTTTCAATTCGAGCGGCAACGACGCGTTTGATTCGCTTGGCTATTTGGCGGATCTGGGCACGGGAACGTTTTACATGCTGGCGAGGGCGCTCGAAAGGGATGGCTCCGATGTTTCCCGGGCGGAAGGCGATTATGGGACGCGGTTTCTGGCGACAGCGGGAGTGCTGAATTTGTTGGCGGCACTTCACGCGTATGAAGCGGCGCGAGGCCGCAAGGCATGAACGTGGGACCGGGATTCAAGCTCACTCATCTGCAGGCGATGCTGCTCTTTGCGCTGGCGATCTCTATCGCGTTCGGGTTCTTGAGCCGGCGGAAGCCGATCGAGCGCGTAAAATATATTGTCTGGTCGCTGTTCCTCTTCCTTTTAATTGGCGTAGGCATCGGGTGGGCGATGTATCCTTTTTCGCGCTGAAAGAAGGCCATCTCCGCGGACGAATTGACAGTAATTTTCTGCGGATGCTATTGTCGTTTGAGCGGGCCGAGGTAGCTCAGTGGTAGAGCAGCCGATTCGTAATCGGCAGGTCGTGGGTTCAACTCCCACTCTCGGCTCCAGATTTTTCTAACTTACTTCCTTTCAATCAGTTCACTTTCCCATTTTCTGTACCCGCTGAAAACTCGGGAACACTAGGGAACACTAAGCCAGCCACTTTCTCTACTGCACGTTTTTGTGACTCCGGGATCGCGTGCGTGTAGATGTTGAGAGTTGTTTTCAGATCAGAGTGTCCAAGGATTGCCTGAGCGGTTCGCAGTGATTCCCCGACTTCGCCGAGTAATGTTGCATGCGTGTGCCGGAAGCTGTGCCAGCTGATGACCGGCAAATTCAGCTTGCGACACGCGGGTTGCAAGATTCGGCGAAGAAGATTCTTAGGATTCATTGGGGTGCCGTTGCGGCTAGTAAAGATTAGATTCTC
>QHYF01000423.1 GCA_003224075.1 Acidobacteriota bacterium | reverse complement strand
CGCACGTGGCGGAACAGCTTCTCTACCGTCACTGGACACACTGGAATGAAGGCAAACGGGCTCACTTGTTTGTCGCGGCAGCGGATGGAAGCGGCTCTCCGCGCGACCTCACTCCGGGTGCGAATTACGACGTTCCGCCGGACGAGCGCGGCGGGCCGGGCGATATCAATTTTTCTCCCGACGGAAAGGAAATTTGCTTCACGGCAGTAACCGACAAGATGGAAGCAATCAGCACAAACGGCGATTTGTTTATCGTTCCGGTTGCGGGGGGCGAAGCGAAGCGCATCACGACGCAGCCAGGATTTGACGGCAATCCCGTGTACTCGCCGGACGCGAAGCACATCGCGTACCACGCGCAGCTCACACCGGAATATGAATCGGATCGCTGGAGAGTGATGCTCTACGACCGGCAGAGCGGAAAGAATGAAAATCTTTCCGAAGGATTCGACCGCAGCGCAAATGACCTGGCGTGAAACGCAGCAGCCGGTGTACGCAATGGCGGCGCGCGCGGGCGCGGAGCCGAAAAAGATCATCGCGGACGGCTATAACACCGCGATTTCCTTCAGCGCCGACGGGAAGACGCTGGTCTTCGAGCGGGCGAGCCTGACGATGCCGGCGGAAGTTTTCGCCGCATCAGGCGACGGCACGAACGTGCGGCAACTGACGCATCAAAACGATGCCATCCTCGCGGGGCTGGAAATGAATCCACCGGAAACGTTCTGGTTCGATGGCGCCGAAGGAACGAAAGTGGAAGCGATGCTGATCCGGCCGCCGAAATTCGATGCGATGAAAAAATATCCGCTGCTGGTGCTGCTGCACGGCGGACCGCAGACGATGTGGTCGAACGCGTGGGGCTACCGGTGGAACGCGCAAGTGTTTTCCGGAGCGGGATACGTGACGCTGATGATCAACCGCCGGGGCTCGACGGGTTACGGGCAGAAATTCACGGATGAAATCACGAACGACTGGGGCGGCAAAGCGTACGCCGACGTGATGAACGGCGTGGATTACACGCTGAAGAAGTATCCGTTTGCCGACGGGACGCGAATGGCCGCGGCGGGCGGCTCTTATGGCGGATACATGGCGGACTGGATTGCGACACACACGGGACGCTTCAAAGCGATCATCAGTCACGCGAGCGTGTACGACAAGGTGGCGATGTACGCAACCGAAGAGCTGTGGTTCGAGGAGCACGACATGCAGGGCACGCCGTGGACGAATCCGGAAAGCTATAAGAAATGGGCGCCGGTGACGTACGCGGGCGAGCTGGCAAAATTCAAGACGCCCACGCTGGTGATCGCGGGAGAAAGAGATTACCGCGTGCCGTACACGCAATCGCTGGAATTTTTCAGCGCGTTGCAGCGGCAGGGCGTGCCTTCAAAGCTGGTGGTCTTTCCGGACGAAGGACATTGGGTGCTGAAGCCACAGAACGCGCAGTTCTGGTACAAGACATTTTTGGACTGGCTGGCGACGTACCTGAAATAAACGGCAGCTCAGGCGGCGAGCAGGCGTTGAAGTGCGCGGCGCGCAAAGCGAAAAAGGTGATAGAGCAAGAAGATTGAGAGCACAACGAGCGCGGCAACGATAACGATCGTGGCAAGCGGGTGGGCCGCCGCCATCCAGGCCAGCCAAACGGCGAGGACGTCTTCGCCGAAACTCAATATCCAATTGCTGAAGGGCTCGGGGGTGGCATTGACAGCAGCGCGGGCGCTTGCTTTGGTGCCATGCGAGGCCAGGGCGACGCCGCCAGCGATCAACGCAGCTCCCCAACGCCATTCAGGCGCGGCTCCGCCCGCAGCGGCATAAGCAAGAAGCGCCGCGGCCGGCGGGCGAATGAAGGTGTGAATCGCATCCCAGACCGTGTCGAGGTAAGGAATTTTGTCTGCGCAAAACTCCGCCAGATAAAGCGCGATCGCGATTCCCAGAACCCAGGGATGAGAGAGCGCCTGGAGGGAAGGCGGAAGGTGAAGAACGCCAAAGCGCTGGAGGAGCCCAAGCGTGGCCACGGTTGCGTAGAGGTTCAATCCGGAGGAGAATCCGGCCCCGAGCGCGAGCCCGAGCGTTTCGATGGGGTTCATGCCGGACCATCATAGCAAGCGGAATGGCAACCGCAGGCAGTTACTCCTGCATAGAAATGTTCGAGGTTCTGTTTGACCCACGGATGAAGGAAAGAGATTCTGTTAAAGGGACGGCCGTTCATGTTCGGACTCAGCTACCTCTACTATCCCTGGGGCTTTATCGTGCAGATCCTGGCGATCGTACACTTCGTGCGGCGGCGGCCGGAGAACTATTGGTTCTACATTATTTTCTTTGGCGGCTTCCTGGGCGCGAGTGTGTACATCCTCGCGGAAGTGCTGCCGGACATGACGCTGCTGCGCGGCGTGTGGCAGGGATTTGGCCGGAGGTCACGGATCCAAACCCTGGAGACGCAGATCCTGGATAATCCGTCCGCGGCAAACTACGAGGAGCTTGGGGAACTCTACAAAGATCAAAGGCAATACGAGAAGGCGCGAGAGGCGTTCAACCACGCCATCGCAGCGCGAAGCGATTCAATCTACACGTTCTACTCGCGGGCGCAATCGTCGCTGAGGATGAATGACCTGGCTGAGGCGATTCCTGACCTGGAGCGCGTGGTGGCCGGCGACCGTAAATTTGATTATTACCGGGCGGCCGGATTGTTGGCGGACGCGTACGCACGAACGGGTCAACTGGAACGCGCGGAGCAGCTTTTCGCGGAAGTGACGCAGATTTCGACGACTCCGGAGACGCTGTACAACTACGCGAGTTTTCTGAAGACGGCGAACCGGCGCGAAGAGGCGCGCGAGTGGGCGCAGAAGCTGCTGGCGAAAAAGCGCACTCTCCCGCGGTACATGCAGAGGCGCGAGCGGGCGTGGTTCCGAAAAGGCAAGGCATTGGTGAAGGAGCTTGCGACGCGGTGACTCGTGATTCATGTTCTGTGTTCCGTGATCCGTGCAAACCCCCCAT
>QHYF01000094.1 GCA_003224075.1 Acidobacteriota bacterium | reverse complement strand
AAAACTGTTGACCTCATCTATCGGAAGCATGCCGAAACTCACCATTGCCATTGACGGCCCGACCGGGTCGGGCAAGAGCAGCGTGGCGCGGCGCGTGGCTACGATGCTCGGATATCTGTATTTGGACAGTGGAGCAATGTATCGCGCGCTGGCGCTGAAAGCGCTCGGCCGTGGCGTCCCACTGGACGATGAATCTCGCCTTGCGGCGCTGGCGAGAGAGACGCGCATTGAATTGCGCGCGCCGACGCCAGAGCAGGAGGCGGCCGGCGCGAAGAACTGCGTATTCCTCGATGCAAAGGACGTTACGAAGGAGATTCGCACGGCCGAAGTGGCGCGGGCTGCGTCGCAGCTCGCGACAATTGCGAAAGTGCGTGAGGTGCTAGTGGCCGAGCAGCAGAGGGCCGGCGCGGGCGGCGGCATCGTCATGGAAGGGCGCGACATCGGCACCGTCGTATTTCCCCTTGCTGAGCTCAAGATTTTTCTGGACGCGTCCCCGGAAGTGCGCGCGGAGCGGCGCTGGAAAGAGCACCAGGAAAAAGGTGACAACTTGACGCTTGCTGAAGTTCTCGAGGAAGTCAAAGAGCGCGACAAGCGCGATCGCGAGCGCAAAGTTTCGCCGCTCGTGCGCGCCGCCGATGCCGTGCTCGTGGACAACACCGCCATGGGAATTGAGGAGACCGCGCGGCTGATCGTCATGCTGGCACGCGAACGCGAGAGGGAAATGGCTGAAGTTCGCGACGCCTGACTTTCGTTTGCGACTGTGAATCGTTTAGGCCGGCGCGGACATCGAGCTGAGGAATTCTGCGTTCGCCTTGGTCTTCGTCAAGCGGCTGAGCAAAAGCTCCATCGCCTCGACGGTCGAGAGCGGGCTCAATACCTTGCGCAAGACCCAGACGCGGCTGAGTTCTTCCGGCGGGAGAAGGAGTTCGTCCTTGCGCGTGCCGGAGCGCTGAATGTCGATGGCCGGGAAGACGCGCTTATCGGCCAGGCGCCGGTCGAGATAGATTTCCATGTTGCCGGTGCCCTTGAACTCTTCGAAGATGACGTCGTCCATGCGGCTGCCGGTGTCGATGAGAGCGGTGGCGATGATCGTGAGCGAGCCGCCCTCTTCCACGTTGCGCGCAGCGGCAAAAAAGCGGCGCGGGCGCTGCAACGCATTGGCGTCAATACCGCCGGACAAGACCTTGCCGGATGGGGGCGTGACCGCGTTGTAGGCGCGAGCAAGGCGTGTAATGGAATCGAGCAGCACGACGACGTCGCGCTTGTGTTCCACCAGGCGCTTGGCTTTTTCCAAAACCATTTCCGCGACTTGGATGTGGCGCTGGGGCGGCTCATCGAAAGTCGAGCTGATCACTTCGCCCTTCACCGTGCGCTGCATGTCGGTGACTTCTTCGGGGCGCTCGTCGATGAGCAGGACGATCAACGCAACGTCCGGATGGTTGATGGCGACGGCATTGGCCACGGACTGCAACATCATGGTCTTGCCGGTGCGCGGAGGCGCGTTGATCAATCCGCGCTGGCCCTTGCCGACCGGGCAGAGAAGATCGAGCACCCGGCCGGTCATATTTTCCTTGACCGTTTCCATCTTCAACCGGCCCTGCGGGTAGAGCGGTGTCAGGTTGTCAAAGAAGATTTTGCTGCGCGCGATCTCGGGGTCTTCGAAATTGACGGCTTCGACTTTGATTAGCGCGAAATAGCGCTCGCCATCTTTCGGCGGGCGAACTTGGCCGGAGACAGTGTCACCCGTGCGGAGGTCGAACTTGCGGATTTGCGAGGGCGAGACGTAGATGTCGTCGGGGCCGGGGAGGTAGTTGTATTCCGGCGCGCGGAGAAACCCAAAGCCGTCGGGGAGGCACTCGAGAACCCCCTCGGAAAAGATCAAGCCGTTCTTCTCGGTCTGCGCGCGGAGGATTTGGAAGATCAACTCCTGCTTGCGCATGCCGCTCGCGCCGGGAATATTCAACTCCTTGGCGATCTTGGCGAGGTCAGTGATGTTCTTTTCCTTGAGCTCGGCAAGGCTGATACTCATCTGATTGTTTCCTTCAATGCTTGTTTCTTTTGGCATAGTTCCTTAACTTTGTTTGAGAAAATTGACCCTGAGATTCCGGATTGTTCCTGAGGTGGCGCACCGCACTGGCGGTTGACCGCTCTGCGGTCACACAACCCATTGACCGCTTGCGTTCACACGAACCGAAAACGCGAAAACCAGCCGCGATAGGTAAACCAGACTTTTGTGCAACTGGCGGCAGCGCCAGGCCACGACGAGCCGGAGACTCCCACGAGTGCGACTCCGGCGGGGTCGGAGTTAACTCGCGGGGCGGGCCGGGCCCAGGCGGCACTGCTTAGTTGGTCAAACTCTTGTCTTTCTCGGCGCCAGCCACGAAAGGTTCCGCAACGGGCGCAACCGCGGTATGCTCAAGCGGCACAGTGGGTCGCTCCAGCGCAATCTGCAACACTTCATCCATGGTTTCGACAAAATGTATCGTGAGGCTGGAGAGGATCTCCTGCGGGATTTCCGCTAGGTCCTTTTCATTATCCTTCGGAAGCACTACCGTACGCAAGCCCATTCGGTGCGCGGCCAGCAGTTTCTCCTTTACGCCCCCGATGGCCAGGACCTTCCCGCGCAGCGTGATTTCGCCGGTCATCGTGACGTCGCAGCGCACCGCATTCTGGGTCAGCGCGCTGACGATGGAAGTGCAAATGGTGATACCGGCGGAAGGGCCGTCCTTGGGGATGGCGCCTTCGGGAACGTGCACGTGGATATCGATATTGCGATAGAAATCCTTGGGCAGGCCGAGGAGATTGGAGCGCGAACGGACATAGCTCATTGCCGCTTGCGCCGATTCCTGCATCACGTCGCCGAGCTTGCCGGTGAGCGTCAGGCGCCCCTTGCCTTCCATCAAAGTGGCTTCGGTGGCGAGCACCGAACCGCCGACTTCCGTCCAGGCCAGGCCGGTGGTCAGGCCGATTTCATTGTGCTTCTCAAGCCAGAATTCGCGGAATTTCAGCACCCCGAGGAAGTCGTTGACGTTGGCGGCAGCGATCTCCACGCCTGAAGTGGCTCCGTCGGTGACCACCTTGCGGGCCATCTTGCGCGCGATGTTCTGGATTTCACGTTCCAGGTTGCGAACTCCGGCTTCGTGCGTGTAGTGCCGGATGATGTGGAGAATGCCTTCGTCCGTAAACTTGAGATTCTTGTCCGTCAAACCGGTCGCTTCACGCGCGCGCTTTACCAGGAAGCGCTTGGCGATTTCCAGCTTTTCCTGCTCCGTATAGCCGGGAAGGCGCAGGATTTCCATGCGGTCCTGAAGCGGCTGGGGAATGGTGTGCAGCACGTTGGCGGTGCAGACGAACATCACTTTCGAAAGGTCATACTCGACGTCCAGATAATGGTCGGTAAACGAGTGATTGAGCTCCGGATCCAGCACTTCCATCAGCGCCGCCGACGGATCCCCCCGGAAATCGGTGGACATCTTGTCGACTTCGTCCAAGACGAAAATCGGATTCACCGTCCCGGCCTTCTTCATCATCTGGATGATCTGGCCGGGCAGCGCGCCAATGTAAGTGCGGCGATGCCCGCGAATTTCCGCTTCATCGCGCACGCCCCCGAGCGAAACGCGCACAAACTTGCGGCCCGTGGCATGGCCGATGGACATGGCCAGTGATGTCTTGCCCACGCCGGGAGGTCCGACGAAGCAGAGAATCGAGCCTTTCGGGTTTTTCACCAACTGGCGGACGGCGAGGAATTCCAGGATGCGTTCCTTGACCTTCTCGAGGCCGTAATGCTCGTCGTTGAGAATCTTCTCCGCCGCCCGGATGTCGCGAATTTCTTTCGATCTTTTTTTCCAGGGCACCGCCAGCAGCCAGTCCAGATAATTGCGGCTGACCGTGGATTCCGCCGACATCGGCGGCATGAGCTCCAGCCGCTTCAGTTCCTGGACCGCCTTTTCGTGGACTTCCTTGGACATCCCGGCCGTGTCGATCTTCTTCTTAAGCTCGTCGATCTCGCTCTTTTCGCCGCGTCCCAGCTCTTTCTGAATGGCCTTCAGCTTTTCGTTCAGGTAATACTCTTTTTGCGCCCGCTCCATCTGCCGCTTCACCCGCGTGTTGATATTGCGGTCGACATTCAGTTTTTCCAGCTCAATTTCCAGAATGTCCCCGATGCGGTTCAGCCGCTCCAGGGGATCCACCGTTTCCAGCAAATCCTGTTTTTCATCCACGGGAAGTTGCAGGTTGGCGGCGATCGTGTCGGAGAGCCGCGCCGGATCATCTACGCGCGCGGCGGCGATCATGGTGTCGTAATTCAGGCTCTGGGAAAGCTTGATGAACTGTTCGTAGAGACCGGTCACCTTTTCGACGATTTGCTTGACCTGCGGCGAATCCTCCACGCGCGCCCCAAGCAGCCGGACGGTCGCTCGGAAGAATCCTTCTTCCGTGGCGATGGACAACGCCCGCGCGCGTTCCACGCCTTCCACCAGGACTTTGATATTGCCATCAGGCAGCTTGACGCTCTGCACGATGTTAGCGAGCGTTCCGACGGCGTAAATCTCTTCCGGCTTGGGGTCGTCGACCGAAGCATCGTGTTGCGTGGAAAGGAAAATTTTCTTATCGCCGGCCAGCGCTTCTTCAAGCGCGCGCACGCTGGCTTCGCGGCCGACGATAAAAGGAGTCATCTGCTGCGGGAAGATGACCATGTCGCGCACCGGCATCATCGGCACGCGCTTCATTTCCTGTTTTTCACGAGTGAACATTCAAGCCCCTGGACTTTACTCATGCGGCCCGGCCGGGTTGGGGACCGCAAACTCAGTTCGATGCCCGGACGGCCTATCCCGCCTTCTCGAGCAGACTCCAATTGATTTCGCGCGTGCGGACCATATCCGCCGTGACCACGAAGTCGCGCACCTTCCGCTGCATGGGCAGGTGGTACATCAACTCCAGCATGAGGTCTTCCAGGATCATGCGCAAGCCGCGCGCGCCCACCTTGCGCTGAAGTGCTAACTCCGCGACCGTGTCAAGCGCCTCGTCGGTGAAGCGCAGCCGCACGTTTTCGAATTCGAACAGCCGTTGGTATTGCTTCAGCAGCGCGTTCTTCGGTTCCGTGAGAATCTTGACGAGCGCGCCTTTGTCCAGATCGTTCATGACCCCTGCGACCGGCAGGCGGCCGACAAATTCCGGTATCAGTCCGTAGCGGATCAAATCGCCGGGTTGCACCTGTTCGAGCAACTCGGTATTCCGCTTCTGCGGCGTCGTCGGTGCGGCATCCGTATGGAAACCGAGGGAACGGCGGCCGGCCCGCCTCTCGATGATTTTTTCCAAGCCGACAAAAGCGCCGCCACAGAGAAAGAGGATGTTTGTCGTGTCTACCGGCGTGAATTCCTGGTGCGGATGTTTGCGGCCGCCCTGCGGGGGCACGTTGGCTATCGTGCCTTCGAGAATCTTCAGCAGGGCTTGCTGCACGCCTTCACCGGAGACGTCGCGGGTGATCGAAGGGTTCTCATCTTTCTTGGCGATCTTGTCGATCTCATCGATGTAGATGATGCCTTGCTGAGCCTTCTGAACATCGCCGTCGGCGGCCTGCAGCAGCTTCAAGATGATATTCTCGACGTCTTCGCCGACGTAGCCCGCTTCCGTTAGCGTGGTTGCATCCACGATGGCGAAAGGCACATCCAGCATGCGCGACAGCGTCTGCGCCAGCAGCGTCTTGCCGGTACCGGTGGGACCGATCAGGAGAATATTCGATTTGCTCAGTTCGATGTCGCCGGGCTGCTTGTTCAGGAAAATGCGCTTGTAGTGATTGTAGACCGCCACCGCGAGTTTCTTTTTCGTGCGGTCCTGCCCGATGACGTAGCCGTCCAGGAATTGCTTGATCTCCGGCGGGCGCGGCAGCCTCCGCGTGGGCGACGCCGCCTGCTCGCGCTTCTCATCTTCAAGAATGGTCTGGCAGACCCCCACGCATTCATTGCAGATGTACGCCCGCGGATAGTCCGAAGGCGAGCTGATCAGCTTCTCGACCTGTTCCTGAGTCTTGTGGCAGAAGGAACAGCGCAAGGGCTCGTCTGGGTTGAACTTTTTCACTGGCGTGAAGGCCTCGTCTCCGCTGAGCTTTGACGGAGTCTCTAGCTCTATTCTAGGCCGATTTTTCTCCCGCGCAAAAGAGAAACTCGAATGGTTGCTAACTTTTAGGAACCGGCGTTCACCCCTGCTTGAAACAGTAAAGCACTGTAAGGCGCGGAAATCTACCGGTGTTTATAAATAATTTCGTCGATCATTCCGTATTCTTTGGCCTGCTCCGGATTCATGATGTAGTCGCGATCGACATCTTTTTCAATCCGGTCCACTGGCTGCCCGCTGTGCTTCGCCAGCAGCGTGTTGATCGTCGTGCGCATGCGCAGGATCTCTTTTGCATGCAGGTCAATGTCCGTGGCTTGGCCGCCAAGCCCCGACATCCACGGCTGGTGAATCAGGATGCGCGCGTTTGGCAAGGCAAAGCGCTTTTTGGGAGCGCCCCCGGCGAGCAGCACCGCCGCGATGGAAGCCGCCTGCCCGACGCAAGTGGTCACCACGTCCGGCTTCACGAATTGCATCGTGTCGTAGATCGCGAATCCCGCGGTGATGGAGCCGCCGGGGGAGTTGATGTAAAGCTGAATGTCCTTCTCCGGGTCTTCGGCCTGGAGGAAAAGCATTTGCGCCGTGGCCAGGTTGGCGACGTGGTCGTCAATCGGCGTCCCGATGAATATGATGTGTTCCTTGAGGAGCCGGGAATAGATATCGTAGGCGCGTTCGCCCCGGCTGGTCTGCTCGACAACCATGGGTACGAGCGTTGTTGCGCGATAATCTGGTTCGTCGAAATTTTTCATTTGGGTGAACGTCGCTGGCACCGGGCCGGAGTGTTTCACTTTGCATCCGTCGCTGCATTCGCCGCCGCAACGGTCTTGATTTTGGCGTTCTGCGCGAGCCAGTCGAGTGTTTTGTCGCTGCGCAGTTTCGCTTTCATCCTATCGAGCGCCCCCTGCTTTGTCAAACGAGCGCGAATCGCTTCCGCCGATTCGCCACTGTGCTCGGCCATGTGTTCCAGTTCATGTGTGACTTCTTCATCGGTCACATCGATGTTTTCTTTCGAAGCGACGCGGTCGATGATCAGTTCGGCCTTCACGTCATCCTTGGCCCGCTCTTCCTGCCGCCGCCGCAGCGCCACCCAGTCGACATTCACCGCTCGCGGATCCACGCCTTGCGCCGCCAGCGAGCGCACCACCCGCTCCAGCCGCACATCCATCTGATGCTCCACAAGCGCCTCGGGCACGGGGAAGTCGTGCAACTTCACGATTTCCGCCAGCACTTTTTCGTGCAGCAATTCCTTATGTTTGTGGTCGCGCTGATGCTCCAGCCCTTCGCGCACTTTTTTCTTGAGTTCATCGAGCGTGGCCGCCTCGCTGACGTCCTTCGCAAAGTCGTCATTCACTTCGGGCAGCTTTTTCGTCTTGATGCCCAGCACCTCGACCGCATAGTGAAATTTTTTTCCGGCGAGTTTCGCATCCGGATAATCGGCCGGGTACTCGACATCGAAATTCTTGTGCTCGCTGATGTTTGCGCCCTTCAGGTTGGCATTGAACGGCTCCATCGTTTCTTCGGCCCCGATGTGGCAGAGCACGCTGTCGGCCTGCAGCGGATCGCCGCCGCCATCGGGCGTCCCGAGGAGCTTTACCTGCGCGAAGTCGCCATCCTGGATGGCGCGGCCTTCGACCGGCGCAAACGTCGCGGCGCGCTCGCGCATCTCTTCGAGCGTTTTCGTGACGTCATCGTCCGTGATGTCCAGCGCGGGCATTTCAAACTCAAGGCTTTTGTAATTGCCTAATTCGAATTCGGGCAGCACTTCGAAAACCGCGCGGAATTTCAACGGCTGGCCCTCGTTGAAATCGAGCTTGTCCACTTGCGGCTGAGAAACGGGCGTGAGCTTCTGCTCCGCGACGGCCTTTTCGACCCGCTGCGGCACGAGCGATTGCAGCACTTCGCCCTTGATGTCATCAGCGAAGCGCCTGCGAATCAAGGAGACCGGCGCCTTCCCCGGCCGAAAGCCGGGCACCCGGGCGACGCGCGCGAATTCCTTGGCGACGCGCTCCATCGCTTTCGAAACTTCTTCCGCCGGAATTTCCAGTTCCAATTCGCGGCGGCAGGTAGCTTCGGCCATACAGCGGTCCTTTCCTGGGACAATAATCAGGTTAGTGCCGATACTTTCGCTGGTCTCGCTGGCACGCGCCCCGGTCCGCGGTCACCGGTGAATCCGCCCAAAGCGGCCACACAGCGCAAGACTCAGGTGCGACCGTATACCGGTCAACGACTTTCGGAAGGCCAGATAGGTGAGAGTTCACCCTGCAACTCGAATGGACAGTATAGGGGACGCTTCGGACAGCGTCAATTCACCCGCCTGCTGCTCAACCAAAGTCGAGTAGAATGTCCGCGCATTTCAGGAGACCGGCCTTGAAAAACAGCGCGATCCTCCTGCTGCAGTGCCCGGACCGCAAGGGTCTGGACGCGGCAATCGCAGATTTCATCTACTGGCATGGCGGCGACATTCTTCATTTCGAGCAGCATCAGGCGGGCGAGGAACGTTTTTATCTTGCCCGCGTGGAATGGGACCTCACCGGCTTCGAGTTCGATCTGAAAGATTTTCCGAAATGGTTCGCACCCATTGCCGAACAATTCTCGATTCGCTGGCGCATCACAAGCTCAAACTATCGCCCCCGCGTCGCCATCTTTGTTTCCAAATACGATCACTGCCTCGTTGATTTGCTCTACCGGCAGCGCATCGGGGAACTCGCCTGCGAGATTCCGCTGATGATCAGCAATCATCCTGATGCCCGGCACCACGCCGATTTTTATGGCGTTTCCTATCACGTCATTCCGGTGACCAAGGAGAACAAACCGGAAGCGGAGCGCCAGCAGCTCGATCTGCTCGGCAAAAACAACATCGAATTGATCGTTCTGGCCCGCTATATGCAGGTGCTCACCGCGGATTTCATCAAGCAGTATCCGCAGCAAATCATCAATATCCATCATTCTTTTTTGCCCGCCTTCGTTGGCGCAAAGCCTCACCATCAGGCGTTCCAACGCGGCG
>QHYF01000093.1 GCA_003224075.1 Acidobacteriota bacterium | reverse complement strand
GAAGTGCGCCAACTGCATGGTGCACAGCGGCTATGAGGCCTCTGCCGTCGACCACGCGTTTAGCGGACTCCAGGGGTTGTGGGCCACCGTAAAGGCGAGCTTGTCGAACAAATACGATGATCCCGGCGCACTTGCCATGCTCAATGAGCCCGTGGAACCCGTGCACTCCTATAATCCGCTCGTGCAGATCAATGCTGCCAAGGGCGAGTTCGGGGAGACGCGCGCGTGACCGGTCCTCGCCACGCCGACCGCCCAAGCCACACCGAAGGATCCCCGCTGGACCCGGATAGGCTCGAAGTTGCGCCCGGTACCCTGCATGAAACCGTGCAGGGTTGGGTGCCGGAGCTTGCAACTGAAGAAGAATTGCGCATCGCCCTTGAGAAAGCATTCGATTATCGCGGCGACGTCACCATCACCCTCAAAAACAACTCAAAAATCGAGGGTTATATCTTCGATCGCGTAGCGGGCTCTTCTCTTTCGACCAGTTTCGTGCGAGTTCTGCCCCAGGATTCCAACCAAAAACTGAAGATCGCATACGCCGATATTGCGGCACTCGCTTTTACAGGCAAGGATACGGCTGCCGGAAAGAGCTGGGAGGCGTGGGTTCGCAAGTATTGGGGAAAAAAGGCCTCTGGTGGGGGGGACTTAAGCCTCCAACCGGAATCCCTCGACTAAGCAGATTTTACCGCATTAGTGTGGCTTTCTAGCCACTGACCTCCTCGTAAGACACTTATTTTCATCAGTTTATGTGATAACAGCAGTCTTTCGTGTGGAGCTCAGACTCGTGGACAATGTCCCCTTTTTGTGCTACTATTTCTTAGGGTTTGTTGATCTTGTATTACCTTTTGACTCGTTCGAGGGGGGCTGCAAGGACAAACTTGCGGCCTTTTTTACGGGCCGGAGGATGTCACGGCACTTGGGAGACCGCAGGCGGCAATCGCGCCATGATTGCGGGGCAGACGACTGCTTCGCGATCCCCAAGAAACGGATCAAGAGAGAGAATGCAATTCCAATATCGCCGGTCCCGATCCGATCGGGGTCGTGCATGTGAGGTTGGGCAGTGAAGGAACAAGGAACAGTGAAGTGGTTCAATGCTTCGAAAGGCTACGGGTTCATCCAGCGCCAGACGGGAGAAGATGTTTTCGTGCACTTCTCCGCCATCGTTATGGACGGTTACAAGTCCCTCAACGAAGGTCAAGCGGTGGAGTTCGAAGTGAAGAAGGGCCCGAAGGGCCTTCAGGCTGAGAACGTTACAAGCCTCTAGGCTGTGACTGGAGAGCCCCGGCCAAATCGGGGGGCTCCCCTCCGAGAGATTCGAATCGAGATTTTCCGCAAGAGCGGTCAAGGAGGACGTTGTGCAAGTAATGCAGGAAGGGCAAACCATCAAGCACCAAGTGTATGGCCTGGGAATCGTGACCGCTTCCGACCAGGAACGCACTGCCGTGGATTTTGACGATCACGGGCCCAAGCTGTTTGTAACGAGCATCATGACGGCCGAATTGATTGGCGAAGCGCCGGCCACACCGCCGAAAACCAAGCGGCGCCGCAAGGCCTCCACCGCAGCCAAGGCCGCCAAGAAAGCCGCGGCCGCAGCCAGCCGTTCGTAAGCTTCTGTTCTGCAAGCCAGATAACACATCTCCGCGCCAGGCCGGCGCTGGGGTGTGTCCGCCGCCACTTGTTAGGCCTCCGGCGGCGATTATGATAGGGTGTGGCGTATGAAACGTTTCGTCATCATCCTTGGAGTCATCCTTCTTGTGCTGGGTGTCGTCGGGCTGGTGCACCCAACCTTTAATTATCACCAGCAGGAAGAGGTCGCGAAACTCGGCCCCGTCAAAGCTACGGTGGACGAGGAGAAGACCGCGCAAGTTCCCCCCGCCCTTTCGATCACCCTATTGGTCGCAGGCATTGCGCTGGTCCTGCTCGGGCCGCGCATGAAGCAATAGTTTCCGCCATCCACTCTCAAGGTTTCTGGTACTTCCGAGGCACCTGTCACAGGTCTCATAGCTTACCGCCACGCTGCGTAGCTCTCCGAGTGCGTTGACATCCCCCAATCACGGGACTAAACAGGGTATACAGAAGTTCCATCCTCAGGGGGCCTTATCGCAAAACGGAGAGAGAGAGATGAAAAACTCTATTTTGAAGCGCGGCCTTGAGCTTAGTGTGATTTGTGTGTTTGCGTTGACTGCCTCTTTGCCGGCGCAGGCACAGGGGGTGGCCGGCGTCACAGACAAAGAGATTTTGATCGGTTCGTGCTCGGCGCTCGAGGGACCATCGAAATTCCTCGGCACGCAGACGGTCATCGGCGCAAACGCCTACTTCAAAGTGATCAACGCGGAAGGCGGAGTCCACAGGCGCCATCTCAAACTGATTTCTTCCGACGACAGCTACGACCCGGCAAAGACAGAAGCTTGCTTCGATCACCTGATGAAAAACAAAGTGTTTGCACTCGGCTTCTTCGTTGGGACACCGACGGGGGTCAAGTACGTGCCGATGGTTGAGAGCAACAAGATCCCGCTGGTCGGCCTCTTTACCGGCGCGCAAACGCTCTACAGCCCGCTGCGCCACTATATCCTCAACGTGCGCGCGTCCTACTACGATGAGACGCGCGAACAAATGGATGGCGTCTGGAACACCCTGCGCTTCCGGAAGGTTGGCGTGATTTATCCAGAGGACCCGTTTGGGACAACCGTTCTTGAGGGAGTGAAAATCGCCCTGCAAGCTCACGGGGCAGAGCCCGTTGCGACCGCGTCTTATCCCAGACAGACCACCCAAGTGGACCAGGCGATTGGCACGGTACGAGCATCCGACCCGCAGGCGGTGGTGCTCGTCGGTCCGTACAACACTGTGACCGCGATTGTAAAGAACTCTCACGCGCACGGCTGGAAGCCGCTGTTCATCACCGTTTCCTTTGTAGGAACGGACCAGCTCATCAGAGAGGCTGGTCAGGACGCGGAAGGAATGGTCATCACACAGGTGGTTCCGCCCTATTACCTAACGGACTTGAAAACGGTGGCGCTCTATCGGCGGACGATGGCGAAGTATTACCCGTCCGAGCAGCCCAGCTTCGTGAGCCTTGAAGGCTTTGTGGATGCCATGGTGCTTGTGGAAGGGCTAAAGCGTGCGGGGCGCGATCTCACACACGAAGGACTGATCCATGGCATCGAGTCCATCCACAAACTGGACATGGGACTCGGACCGAAGCTCGTGCTCGACTATTCCGAGACAGACCACAAGGGCTTCAAAAGCGTGATACCGACCATCGTCCGCGGGGGGCGCGCCGTGCCGTTTGACGATTGGAGCATCGCTGCGACCCATTGAGCGTGCTACCATCCACGGCTTGCTGCGGAGCGCCGCGATTCTCGAATGCGCAGCGTGGAACAGATAGGCGTGCCCGTTCTACTTCTGCGCGGATTCTGCCTGATCGAAGGCGTGGTAGGAGGAGCGCACCAGCGGGCCGGCTTCGACGTGCTTGAAGCCCATTGCCTCTCCCAGGAACTTGTATTCGGAAAACTCGTTAGGATGGACATATCGAATGACGGGCAAGTGATTGCGCGTGGGCTGGAGGTATTGCCCGAGGGTGAGAATGTCCGTACCCTGCGCGGCAAGCTCCTGCATGGTGGCGCGAACTTCGTCTTTTTCTTCGCCTAGCCCAAGCATCAGGCCGGTTTTTGTGGGTACTTCAGGATGCGCCTCTTTCGAACGGCGCAGCAGCTCCAGCGATCGCTCGTACGCCGCACCTTTGCGCACTTGGCGATAAAGGCGAGGCACCGTTTCTGTGTTGTGATTGAGGACATCCGGCCGCGCCGCGAGCACGACAGCCAAGGCGTCCCAGTCGCCGCGAAAATCGGGAATCAAAACTTCGACTTTGCAGCCAGGCACGCGGCGGCGAATTTCTTCGATGGTCCGCGCGAAAACATGCGCGCCGCCGTCGCGCTGGTCGTCACGGTTCACCGAAGTCACCACCGCGTAACGCAATCCCATTTTTGCCACGGCTTCCGCCACACGAAAAGGCTCGTCCTCATCCGGCGGGCCCACCGGCTTGCCGGAAGGCACCGCGCAGAAGCCGCACGCGCGCGTGCAGATATCCCCGAGGATCATGAAAGTCGCGGTGCCATGTTCCCAGCATTCACCCATGTTGGGGCAGCGCGCGCTTTCGCAGACGGTGTGCAGTTCGAGCGTGCGCATGATGCGCTTCAGGTCCTGATATCGCTGCCCGCCGAAAAATTTGACCCGCAGCCAGTCCGGCCGCGGGTGTGCATCTGGCGGTGGAACCGGACGCGCCGGCAGCGCCTGCGGATTCGACAATATGTTAAAGGGCGAGGCCATGGAGCATACACGAAGCCTTTATTTTACGCGTCTCCGCCGTATCGCACAAACTGCCGGGGAAATGGAACTACGGTGCTTTCGTTATCTCCGTCGAATCGCCCGTCAGATGGTCGGCGATCTGAAACCGAAGGAATTTGTGCACGGCATGAACGGCCTCCACGTTTTTCGTCGTAATGCGGATGCGCGCCCCGCGCTCCGTATTCTCCAGCTTGTATCGAATCGTCTCGCGAAGACGCTTCATCTCCTCGGTGCCCGGCGGGTTCTGCGCATGAATGAGCATCGGCGCGGAAAAGTCTCCCGCCGCAAACAGCGTTACGATATGTCCGAGATGCGAGCGAATCGCGTCACGGCTCGCGGTGTCCTGCGCGTCGTTGGCTTCCACTTCAATGGCGCCGCCGTCGCTGTAGAGCAAGAAGTGATGCGCGGTTCTCTCATGTGAAAAGCCCATGACCCGGTCACCCCGCTGGACCACCCCTTCCTGGTGCTGCTCTTCCGGTGAAGTTTTCTGTTGTTCATGCATCGGGCAGGATGGCCTTTCCTGTGGCTTGTCTTGCGGCTCCTCCTGTTGTATTCCCGCGAAGAAACAAAGTGCGAATACCGCTGCAGCGCTTGGTGCGTTCGTCATGTTGAAAGCCCTTTCTCTCTGAGGAGCGGAGAAACCCTTCTCACTTAGACGAGGGTCCAACGCAAAGGGGAGAATGGAGATCGAGTTGATCTCCGCGTTCCAAAGATTCCAAAGAGACAACCGCACGGGCGCGGCGTCAAACGGGCTGTGAATGGAAGTTTACAGCGGCTGGAGATTAGAAGCAGTCTCTCGTCTTATACTCAAAGGGCGAGAGAAAGACAATGAGGCTCTTTTCACTGGTTCTGATTCTTCTCTTCTTTCCAACGATTGCCTCTGCGCAGGCGCCCCCTCGCAACCCTACCCCTGCCAGCCCCGCATCGGGGGAATGCAGCGTCTCTGGAATGGTTGTGAAACTTGCGGGAAGCGAGCCTCTAAAGAACGCGACCGTGCAGCTTCAAAACCCCCAAGATCTTGCGCATACCATCTCCGTGGTCACGGACGCAGGAGGACGGTTCGAGTTGAAGGGCATTGATGCCGGCCGCTACCGGCTGAAGGTCAGCCGAACGGGCTTCGTAACCCAGGAGTACGGCCAGAAATCGCCAAATGATCCTGGAACCGAAATTCGCCTCTCGCCGGGACAGAACTCGCGTGGACTCCTGTTCCGAATGATCCCGTGGGGCGTCATAGCGGGGAGAGTCCTAAATGAAGACGGTGACCCGCTTGCGTGGGCACAAGTCAGTGCTTTGCGCGAGGTGTACTCCAGCGGAAACGCAAGCTATCAACGGAAGCTCTTGTGCCCACAAACGACCTCGGCGAGTACCGTCTCTTCGGCCTGAAACCCGGCAGATATTTTATCTGTGCGAAATACAGGCCGGGCCTGCATGTCATCAGCAAGGGAGACGTGGAGGAGGATGTGGGTGAGTATTCCGGTCCAGAATTCATGCCGATTTACTATCCGAACAGCCCCGATCCTGCGCGAGCCTCGACCATCGCCATCAAAGCAGGCGAAGAAATCCCTTCCGTCGAAATTCTCTTGCGGCCGGTGACGACGTTTCTGGTCCGCGGCCGTGTGTACAACATGGCTGCAAGCAGGCGCTCCAGCACGGGAGTCATCGTGCAACTGGAGCAACGGAACAGCTACTCGAGCTCGGGTTCGTCCAACCATCAAGCAAATATTGAAAATCCCGATGGCTCTTTTGAGTTTGCCGGTGTGTTACCCGGTTCCTATACGTTGAGTGCCTTCTGGTTCGAAGATGGCAGGCGATATCAAGCACGGCAGCCACTTGAAGTGGGCAACGCCAATGTGGAGGGCGCAAACCTCACGATTGCCCCGGGAATAACAATTTCTGGGCGCATCATTTGGGACGGCAAGCCGGGTATGGACCGGGCCGACCTTTTCGTCAGCCTTGTTCCGGTGGATTCAACAATCTCGTTTAATGCTCCCGCGAGGGCGACGGGCAGCTCATTTTCATTGAAGGACGTTTTCGACGGAACCTACAGGTTGGGTGTGGTTGGACAGTCGAAAGACTGTTATCTGAAGTCGATTCGCTACGGCTCAAACGAAGCTCTCGAAACTGGTTTTACCGTTTTTCGTAGTATCCAAGTCCCGCTTGAGGTAACCATCAGTTCGCGTGGCGCGCGTGCTCAAGGGGCAGTCACCGATAAGGATGGTCTTCCTGTCACCGGTGTTTGGGTCGTCTTGGTTCCGGATGAGTCGCGCCGCGATCAATTTCGTCTCTACCAGAAAGCCTCCGCGGACCAATATGGACATTTCCTTCTGCGCGGCATCCCGCCCGGCGACTACAAGATTTTCTGCTGGGAGGAAGTGGAAGATGGTGCCTGGGAAGATCCGGACTTTCTTAGGCCATTTGAAGATCGCGGCCAGAAGGTTTCCGTGGAGGAAAGCGACACGAAAACAGTGGATGTTGTCGCGATCCGAACGAAGAGTCCTGAATAAAATGGCTCCGCAGTGTAGCCTCAGAGCAGTTACAGCGGTTGGCGAGAGGAGCGCACGAAATCGCGCAGAACCGTAACGTTGGGGCCGTAGGCGCCAATGCGCCCGGCATCTACCGGCAGACCGAGCCGCTCGGCCAGGTCAAGGTCCACGCCCGCGTCGTCGAGTTCAGATAAGCTAAACCCAGCAGCAGGCAGGACGCGATTCAAGCCCGTCGGATACACCGGCCGCGGCGGACGGCGGTGCCGCCAGGGGCGGCGCGCCAGTTCGTAAAACTGCTGCCAATCGCGTTTGTGCCAAGTGGTCATACTCTTCAGCAATACGCCTTATACAATCTCTTGGATGCTCAACCGGCCCGGAAGGTTCACCAACTCCCGCCGCACATCCCCTCCCCACGGAGCAACTCCCGCACTCTCCGCGCTATTCATATACATCACAATGAATACGGCGAGACATTTTCCTCGCTTATTGTTTCAAACACGTTACGGGGCGAATTGTTTCGCGAAGCGTCTCCCCTCAGTCGCTCGCGTTGGCCGGCCCGAAGCTCTTTCGTCTGGCCCCGCGACTTCGCTGGCCACTTTCCAACTTGGTTGGACGGCTCCAACCGGCGGACGTAAGTGTTCCAGGGATGGCTAATTGGCGCAGAGATAGCTTGCAGGATTCTCTGAGGAGGAGTGAGGCGTCCCGGCCGTGCCGGGGCGCTGCGCATTCAGACTCGGAGTGCTTACTTACCAGCGATTGCCACGGTCGCCGCGATCACCGCCGCGCCCGCCACCGCCGCCGTGGCCGCCGCGTCCACCGCCACCGCCACGTCCGCCACCGTACCCGCCGCGTCCGCCACCGCCGCCGCTGCGCTCTGCCTGGGGACGCGCTTCATTCACCACGAGGTTTCGCCCGCCGAAGTTCTGCCCGTTCAGGGAATTAATCGCGCGATCCGCATCTTCGTCAGCGTTGACTTCGACGAACGCGAAGCCACGCGACTGGCCCGTGAAACGGTCGCGGATGAGATTGACGCCCGAGGGCGTTACACCGACCTGCGAAAACCACTCGTGGAGCTGATCTTCCGTCGCGGAGAACGGAAGATTACCGATATAGAGCTTCTTCACCTCTCACTCCTTTTGCCCGGAACCTGACTTGCTAGTCGCGGAGCGCGCTGAAGGGACAGCAATCGTTCACAGGGAGGCGAAAACGCGGGGCCGCCGCGGGAGCGAGACCGGCACATCAGCGGTCAGTTGCATGGTCTCGGAAATTGACTTCTTTTGCAATCGAAATTCTTGCGAAGGAGCAGAGGAGTCACTGGGGGCGGCTCCCACTTGCCTTCGCCTTCGCTGAGGTTTAGTGGTAGGATGCGCCCAATTCGCTCCCTCGCCCGAGAGGCTCTATGCGCGGCACCATGATGGACTTCCCGCTGACGCTGCCCACGATTCTGGAGCGCGCCGGGAAGGTTTTCCCGCGCGTTGAGATCATCTCGCGAAAGCCGGACAAGTCCATCGTTCGCCAGTGCTTCGGCGATTTCTACCGCCGCGCCCGGCGGCTCGCCGCTGCCCTCACGAATCTTGGATTGAAGCCCGGCGACCGCGTGGCCTCGATGATGTGGAACCACGCGGGCCACTTGGAAGCCTTCTTCGGCGTGCCCTGCGCCGGCGGCATCCTGCACACGTTGAACCTGCGCCTTCATCCTCATGAAATTGCCGGCATCGCCAAGCATGCCGGCGACCGCTTTTTGTTGATCGACGACGTGCTCCTCCCGATTTACGAAAAATTCCGCGAAGATGCCCCGTTCGAACGCGTGATTGTCGTGCCCTACGGTTGCGGAACCGTGCCCGAAGGATTCCTAAATTACCAAGAATTGCTTGCGGAAGCCAGTGATGATTTTTGTTATCCGGAGATCAACGAAAACGATGGCGCCGCGATGTGCTTTACCTCCGGCACCA
>QHYF01000092.1:6855-16335 GCA_003224075.1 Acidobacteriota bacterium | reverse complement strand
TCGAGATTGTCCGAAAGTCCCTGGACCTGCGTGGACATGGTGTCGAGGCGAGCGCCGGAATTCGCTTGAACATCCTGCATGGACTTCTGCAGCGAACTCATCGTGGAGCTGAGCTTCCCGACATTATCGCCGGACTGCTGGATTAGCGTCTTCATGACCGTGTTGTCCTGGGTGACCTGTGTGGAAAGGTCTTTCTGGCCCTGGAGCAGGGAAGTCACGTCGCGCTGAAGTTCAATGAGTTCGCGGGCCACGGCTTCGGCAGGACGAGGGCCGACCAAGCTTCCCGCAAGTGCGCCGGCCAGAACGGCCGCGCTAAAGATGGCGATATTCCGAGTACGCATGAGAAATCCTCCTAAGGGGCTCCGAAGGGCTCCAAGAAAACGATACAGGACAGTGATGCAGCCTTCACTCTAATTAAGAGAGCCGCGGGCGGGCAAGGGTTTGCCCGGCCCCGCGGCCCTATCGGTCACCAATCGGTCATCGTGTCGATCAAGCTGGAAGCGGCTCAGTTTGACTTCACGAAGTGGCCGCGACGGTTTTGCTGCCAGCAACTTTCGTTGTGCTCCATGCAGAAGGGCTTTTCTTTGCCGTAGCTGACGGTGCTCAGCCGGTCTGCGGAAATTCCGAGCGAGATAATGTACTGCTTCACGGCGCTGGCGCGGCGATCGCCGAGGCCCAGATTGTATTCGGTGGAGCCGCGCTCGTCGCAGTGTCCTTCGATGGTCACTTTAATCTGCGGATAGTTCTTCAGGAAATCCGCGGTTTTCGAGAGCGACTCGCGGGCATCGGGACGAATGTCCGCTTTGTCGTAATCGAAATATGCATCGCGCACTTCCTTCAGGAAGAGCTCATCGAGGGAGGGTTGCGGGGCCGCCACAGGCGGCGGAGGCGGCGCATTTACGGTCACGCGCGCGCTGGCGTCGGCGGAGCCTCCCGGACCCGTGGCGGTGATCGTGTAAGTAGTCGAGTCCGCGGGCGTGACCTTGGTCGAACCCTGGGCGGTCACGGCGCCCACTTCCGGCGAGATGGTGAGCTGCGTGGCATCAGTGGAATTCCAGCTCAGGGTCGCCGACTCACCCTTGTTGATGGAAGTCGGACTGGCCTGCAGGGTTACGGTGGGACGAGCGGCCGCCGGCGCGGGCGGCGGAGGTTGTGGCGGCGGTGGAGCGACCTTTTTTGGGCCGCAGCCAAAAGTAAAAACAGCAGCGGCAAGTGCGGTGAGCAAGCTGGCGCGGCAGAGCGAGCGTGAAGCAAGATTCATGCGTTTCCTCCTCAACATTCTCAACATTGGAATTCCCGTGTTCGTCCCACCAGGGCCACTATCCTAACACCAGCGGGCCGAGTTCGGGAAATATCTCGTATTACGATATATTCAAACATTGTGTCCCGGCGTGGGAACGGCAAACTCAACGGGTTGACCAATTGGGCGACTCGTTGTGTCCGGCAGCCGTTAACTGGTGCGGCTGGGAGCCATCCGCCAGCATGGTCCAGATCTGCCGCGCGCCGCCGCGCGTCGATTCGAAAACAATGTGGCGGCCGTCCGGGGCCCAGCTGGGACGCTCGTTGCGGCCCTGATCGCGTGTCAGTTCGACAAACTGCCGCGTGGCAGCGTCCATCACGTAGATGTCGTAGTTGTCGTTGGGCCGCCGCCAACTGAAAGCCAGTAACTGGCCGTTGGGCGTCCACGCCGGGTCGATGACGTAACCCATGTCCGGAAGGTCCAGCTTCGTCGCGCTGGTGCCATCGGAATTCATCAAGTAGAGCTGAGGAACCCCGCCGCGATCGCTGACGAAGGCGATGGTTTGCCCGGTTTTGGGATTCCAGCTGGGTGATACGTTTGCGCCGTTGGACATGGTCATGCGCTTGGGCCGGCCTCCGCCGACATCGGTGACGTAAAGCTCCGGATTCCCCTGCATCGAAGAAGAAAAAATGATCTGGGTGCCGTCGGGAGACCAGGCAGGAGTGATGTTGGTCCCGCGGAAGCGCGAAAACGACACCAGCTTGCCGGTATCCATTGAATACATGCAGATTTGCGCGCTGGTGAGGCCGCCCGATGGAGCAAAGCAGGTGAAGGCGATCCGCGAAGCATCGGGCGACCACCGGGGAGTGAGAGCAATGGATTTTAGAGAAGTGAGCTGCCGCTGGTTAGCGCCGTCGTAGTCCATCACCCAGATTTCCTTGGAGCCGCTGCGAGAGCTGACAAAAGCAATTTGCGTCGAGGCCACTCCTGGAAGACCGCCCGACAGCTTGCTGATGATTTCGTCGGCGAATTGGTGGGCAAATTTTCGCACTTGAGCGTCGGTAGGGGCCCCGCGGTAGACTTTTCCGACGACGGCCTGCGAAGATGGACTGCGAACGTCCTGCAGCCAGGCCTCGATTGCGACTTCCGCCGTATTTTCCGACAGGTTTCCGAAACCAACGAAATTTGCGTTTGTCGGCGGGCCCGCCCAGGCCGCGTATTTCAATTCGGCCGGGACGCTGGGCGCTTGAGGAGGATAGAAACTCGGGCTGGCAAGATCGAGGATGCCGCAGAATTGAAGGTCATCGCGCACGACCTGGGTGAAAAGGGAAGCGTGAGGTTTAGCGGAGTCGGAGCGCGCCGCGAAATCAGCGATCGCGATGCGGGATTTCGCCTCGCCAAGTCCAGTACCAGTTCGGAACCAATCTTGCGCCGCGGCTGAGCTTACGAAAAACAGCATGGCTGTGATGAAAAATAATCGTTCCCAACACTTCGCCAGATTCAACACATGCACCCCCCAGGGAATGTGCGACACGTAGTTCTCAATCTCAAAGCACAGCTATTGCGTCAGCGATAGATCGAAGTCAAACGTAACGTCCACATACGATCCCATATAGTCGTTGGGCAGCCGACTCACAGAGCCAAGGCTCTGCAATGCCCTCTGGGCCGAATAGTCCATGGATGAATTGCCGCTGGTTTGGTACAGTCGGATGTTGGATATGCTTCCGTCCGCATTGATTCTGAATGTTATCACCGCGTGGGCCCGGTGTGCCGCCCGCACGGCAGGATCAATGGTGTTTTGATCCCAGCCTTGGCGAATCCTGTTACGGACAGCGTCCACGTACCAGGGATAACGAGCACCAAAATCTCCTCCACCTTGACCGCTGACGGCCACGCCTGACGAGCCGCCGGGAGTTTGGGAATAGCCGGTTGGCAGAGCAGGGTTGCCGCCCTTGCCGTAAGGAACGGCATTGTCAGGAGGAGGCGTCTTGCTTTCGAACGTCCTCGATTTTTTCGAGGGTGGAAGAGGTTTCTCTTTTTCAAATTTTGGAATTTTCTCAGCATCGGTGTTTGGTTCGGGTGGCTTAGGAGGTTCTTCTTTATGAAGACCCTTGGTTGGATCGACTGCCTTGCTCTCGGTCACAACCGATTCCTTGGGCATGGGGATACCGGCGGGGCTAACGAGGCTCACTTTCGTTCCCCCCAGGTTGCCCCCGACTCCTCCCCAGGAGTTGCCGCGACGTTCGAGAAAGGAAGCGCCAAGCACGGCCACCGTAAGCAGGGCATGAAACACGACGGAATAAATGACGTAGCTTCGGAGGTTGAGACTGTCCGGGTTGGCGACGGCAGTGGTCATTTCTACTGTGTCCGCGCACGCTCGGTGATGGGCTCCGTGACAATGCTGATGTTGTTGATGCCGGATTGGCGCAACGCATCAATGACAGCGGCGAAACTCCCAAAGGGCACCGTCTCATCGCACCTCAAGAACACGCTTCGCTGAGTGCTTTTCAGTTGCGCGTGAATTCTAGCGCCAAGCTGGTGAATATTGACGGGATCATTGCCAAGGTAAATGCGTTGGGCCTTGTCCAGGGTGACCACGAGACGATCCTGGTTGATATCCTTCACCGTGCGCGTCTTCGGGACGTCCACTTCGATACCCGACTGCAGGATTGGCGCGGTGATCATGAAAATGATAAGCAACACGAGAACCACGTCCACGAACGGGACCATGTTGATCTCGGAGAGCGAAGTCTGCGTGGATTTGGAGAGTTGCGGCATCTTCCTGATTCTTTAGATGCGGCCGGGCCGGACGGGCGCGCCGCTAATTAAACATCTTCTCGACCTGCGCGGTTACTTCCAGCGTAAAGGTGTCGAGCCTCTGCGCGAGATCCCGAACATTCTGCAAAAATTGATTGTAGAAGATAACCGCCGGAATCGCCGCAGCAAGGCCCGCCGCGGTGGTCACAAGGGCCTCCGCGATTCCGGGCGCCACGGCGCGAAGGCTGGCGGCTCCGGCGCTGCCAAGACCCGCGAACGCATCGATAATCCCCCACACAGTTCCAAAGAGACCGATGAATGGCGTTACCGACCCGGTGGTAGCCAGCCAAGACATGCCTTTTTCGACGCGGCGCACCTCGTCGGCAGAAGCGAGTTGCATGCTCACGGTCACGGCCTGCAAGCTTTTCAGTTTGGGCGGATGCGGATTGCTCGAGACGCCCCCCACCTGGCTCTGCAGTTCGCGATAACCCGCCGTGTACACCGAGGCGAAGGGTGAACCCGCCGAAGCCAGCGCCTGTGGATTGGCCACTCCGCGGGTTGCCCGGAAAAGGCGGAGAAATTGGTCGCTCTGACGCCGGATGCGCCCAAACATCCCCAGTTTTTGAAGGATCATGGCCCAGGAGATGATGGAAAAAAGAAGCAGAACCAGAAGAACGCCGCGCGCCACCCAACCAGTTTGTGTAAGGATGCCGCCGAGATCAGCCTGAAAAATCGTTGTGAACAGAAAAATGACGTACTCCTCAGCGAAGACAAATTTTTCTGGGCGTAAGAAACGTAACACACGCATCCAGAGCACGCAACCAATTGGATGCGGATGTTTCTAAAATTGCTGCTTATCGGGCAAGGGGCAATCGCCCGAACTTCTTGCGGTTAATGTGTAGCGCGCAGAAGGACGAACCCCACAAGACCGGCAAGCAGGATCAAGACCGGCTCGGGAATCTTTTTGGTCAGTGAAAGAATTCCGAGCGATGCGCCGGCGATTAGGATGGAATTTCTATCGACCAATGTGCGCGAGGCCAGGATGAAGACCGCGCCCGTGATCGCACCAATCGCCGCGGCGGTCACACCCTTCACAAATGCGTTCACGTAGAGATTCTTGGTGAAGCGGCGATAAAGCGGGGCGGCGATCAAAACAATGAAATAGGGCGGAGCAAAAACCGCTAACGCAGCGAGCACGGCGCCCACGGGCCCAGCAACCAGATAGCCGATAAACCCAGCGGTGATAACGACGGGCCCGGGAGTAATCATGGCGACAGCCACGGCGTCCAAGAATTGACGTTCCGTCAGCCAGTGTGACTGCACTACAAGTCCGCCGTAGAGGAACGGCACGATGGCAAGGCCGCTGCCGAAGACAAAGGCTCCGGCCTTGAGGAAAAAAGTAAACAGTCCCAAACCGGTGTTCAGGCCTGCAGGGCCATGGATTCCAGTGGTGAGCCAAACCAGGCCGGCGGGAAGCACTGCAGTTATGGCGGACCGCAACCGCGTTTTGACAATCATAGAGACGATAGCGCAAAGCACAAATAACCAGATGATTTCCGACTTCGTCCAGGCCGTGGCGACGGCACTTACCGTGAACAGAACCCAAAGCAGGGAGTCAGTTTTCAAGGTTGTTCGAGTCAGTTTGTAAGCGCTGCGGACAAGGATAGCGACGACTGCCGAGCCTACTCCGTAAAAGATCGATTGAATCGATGACAGGCTTCCATAGTGGAGATAAAGGGCGGCAATTCCCAAAACCATGAGGAATGACGGCAAAATGAAGAATGTCCCCGTCAAGGTTGCGCCCAAATTTGCGAAGCGCACCCAGCCGAGATACATGGCGAGCTGCGCGGCGAGCGGACCTGGCGATAGCTGAGAAAACGCCAGGCCCTCGGTGTAGTCCTCTTGCGAGATCCAGCCGAGTTCTTCGACAAGGTCCTTTTGCATCCGGGCAGCGAGCGCGATAGGCCCGCCAAAGCCAAACGTGCCCAACCGCAGAAAGTAGAAGACGAATTGCCGAAGCGTGCCCTTCGAGCTCGCCGCGAGAGTGGTTTCAATCTCAGACTCGTATTGCGGTGTCAACTTGTTGTCGGCTCATTTGCTTGGAGATTTGGCTTCTCCAAGCTGACCTAGGGCGGCGCGGAAGCCGGCAGCAAGGTCTTCGGGATTACCCCGCCCCCAGTAGTGGAGAAAAATGACAACGGGCTGCGTTGCCAGCATGTGGTGGTGAATGGCGACCACGTTCAGCTTGTGAGAGCGAAGCGCTTTGAGGACTGCGTTCACTTCGCTTTCGCGCATCGCGATGTCGCCGGCGATTTGCGCGTCCGACTCGTTTCCCGCAAAGGCGGCCCAGGAATTCAATCCCATGCGAGCGTTAATCGGTGCTCCGTGCTCTTTGAGATTAAGGTCATCGCGACCCAAGGTGAATTTGTAGACGGAGCCGAGGGCTTCACCCTTGCTGCCCACGATGCTGTCAAGGGCGACCAGATTGAACGCCGGCCCTGCGGGAGCGGTTGCCGGAGAGGTTGCCGGGGGCCGCGGGATGAGATCCAGCGCAGGCTTGACGCGCTTGGCAAGATCGAGCGCCTTGCCGTGGCCGTGTATGTGCATGAAGAAGACGCGGGGCTCATCCCAGAAGAAATGATTGTGAAGGGCGGTAACCTCCAAACCGTTTTCGAGCAGCGCTGACATGACCGGGTTGACCTCTTCCTGCACTAGCACGAGGTCGCCCATCATCACATCATTGTCTTCATTGCCTTTCGTTAATGCCACCCAACCCCCGAAACCAAAGGGTGTGGGAGTCGCAACGCCGGAGATGACCATATGCAAATCGTTCCGCGGCACATTCACCTTCAGGACGTTTGCCTTGTAATCCCCTCCACGGCCCAATTCCTTCAAGACAGCTTGATAATCAGCCGGTGTCTCTTGAGCGAACGCCACCGAACTGAAAATGAGGGCCAGGGCCCCGGTCGCAAGGTAAAAGCAGAAATTCAATCTTGCTCTCTTCATTCCTATTTCCTCCTTCGAACAATGAGGCCGTTGCTGGCCCCGATCCTTCTCGCTCACGGAACAAAATCCGTGGCTATATTAGCCGCTCCGATCACTTAGCTTTCACTACTAAGTCATCGAAGTACGTTACCGAGTCCGCCTTTGTCCAAAGGCCGATCTTGCCCGCATCTTTGAACGTGTCGTCCGTCGCTTCGATCTTCTTCTGGCCGTCGTAGTAGCAGATAATTTTGTTGCCGATGCACTCGACCCTGATCTCGTGCCACTCTCCGGAAGTGACCTTGAAGTTCGCACCCGCGAATTGCCTCCGGCTCCCCTTAATAACGTGGTACAGCCGGTAGTTATCCTCCAAGGCATTTGCGCGGACGATGTAGTAGTTGTTGGCGTCTTGCAGGCGGAACACCAGGCCCGCGGCGCGGTCGACCTCACCCGCAACAGCTTTGAACTTCACGCTCAGCTCAAGATCTTTGAAGCTGCCTTCATCGGAAATCAAAAGCGGGAACCGGTAGTCGGTCTTGTCCATTGAGGTTTGTGCAACGACGTTCGGCTTCGACGGTGCACTCGGGTCAGCCATCACCGCCCATTTTCCCTCGCTGCCTTGTCCGGTGCGGGCGGCGCGGAATTTTGCCGGCATGCCACCCGGAGTCTCCTTGTCAAAGTTGTACGAGATCGTCGTTCCAGAAGCCTGCGGCGGTGCTGACTTTTCAAGGGGAGCTGCAGAGACCTCCGAAAAAACGGCGCGAAGAATCAAGATAGTCAGGACCAGAACAGTTAGAGCGAAACCCGAGAGGATGCTTTTCCGCATGTTTATTCTCCTTTGCAAACACACTGCGAATCCGAGAACTCAGTGAAGTGAAGAGTAGAGGCCCTGAGCCAGTTGGATACCGCGTTCCAGAATTTCCTGGTCGGGCAACCCCATCCGGGCCCAGCCTTTAAGCACTTCGTCGATCCCCACTCCTTCGGCTCGTCCAAACTTCTGATCGCTGAGGTCCGCGTCATGGACAATCTGTGCCATGACATCGACCTTGCGGTCTCGAATGCGAAAGGCCTTTTGCAAGGTTTCGAAGGTACAGTCACCGCCGCGGTGGCCAAAGCCACCCTGGTACATATCGTAGGGAACGGCATTTCGCGGCAGTTGATTCTTCACTGCAAATAGGAAACGCGATTTGGGATCGATGAAGCGGCGGATGAGCCACGCGGAGGTTACGCGGTCGACTCCAGGCCGTGGCCGTGTAATCCAGACGCGCCCGCGATAGTTCTTGTGCGCGACCCCTCCGGTGTCTAGGGAAGCCGGAGAAGACTTGCCGTCGTTCTGCAAGTGTTGCAGGAGTTCTTGTACGCGCTCGCGCAGTGGACTGTGAAAGAAGTCAATCGGCAAGACTTCCTGGAAGCGTTGGCGAAGCCGCCCGATACGGGCAGCCGACCGTTTAGCGAGTGGCACGGAGCTGAACCGGCGGAGCTCGCGCAGCAGCTCCTGATAGTCCAGTGTACGCGCCTTGACGAAGCGCTCAACAATCTGTGACCCGGAGAAATTGTCAATGGACTGAACTTCCACGACCGATGCATTGCCGCCGTAGCTTCGTATAGCCGTGGCCAGCCACTCGAAGCGCTCGCGATTGGATGAATCGTTGGGGAGTAAGTATCCAGAGTTTCCGAGAGAGACGCAGCCAAGGCGCTGCAACTTCCGCCAAACCTCTACACGCTGACTCGCGCGCCGGGTCGGCAGACTGAACACCAAGAGAAGCCAAGGGGGAAGCTCAGCACCCTTGATTGTTATAGCCATTACATCGATAAGATATAGAAACAGCAAAGGAAAATCAACCAACATGCAAAGCCCCGGATACCATCGCAAGTCTTTGCGGCTGAACAGCTATGGTAGAATCAAGTTGTCTGCGATGACGCAACCTTTTCATGTACGAATTGAGGATTTGAAATTGCGCGATGCAGAACTGCGCAATCACGGCCATCGCGTCTCTGCCCTGGGGGCTGGGCCCGGAAAGGCGTTCTTCCTGGAGACCTTCGGCTGCCAGATGAATGATCACGATTCGGAGAAGGTCGCCGGCGTTCTGCTTTCACGGGGCTACCGCCAGGTGGAGACGCCGGAAGCAGCCTCCTTAATCCTCTACAACACTTGCAGCATCCGTGAAAAGGCGGCGCAGAAGGTTTTTTCGCGGCTTGGTGAATATCGCGCGAAGCAGAGCGACGGGAAGGTCATCGGGGTGCTCGGTTGCGTCGCGCAGCAAGAAGGCGAACAGATTTTTGAGCGCGCGCCGTGGGTCAGCCTGGTCTGCGGGTCCGCAAGTTACCGCAAGCTTCCGGAAATGTTGGCGGAACTTGAGGCCGGGAATCACCGCGTCACCGGCCTCGATACCGACACCGACGAGACGTTCGAAACTGAGATGACGCGCCGCGACAATCCCTGGCGCGCCTACCTGACCATCATCGAAGGCTGCGACAAAGCGTGTTCCTATTGCGTTGTG
>QHYF01000092.1:0-6599 GCA_003224075.1 Acidobacteriota bacterium | reverse complement strand
CGACCACGTACACCTGCCCGTGCAATCCGGATCCACGAAAGTGCTGCGCGCCATGCAGCGAACCTATTCGCGCGATGAGTATCTGGGAAAAATAGAGATGATGCGTCATGCGAAGCGCCCCATCGCCATTACCACAGACATCATCGTGGGCTTTCCGGGAGAGACGGAAGCGGATTTTGAAGAGACGCTGAGCCTGCTTGACGAAGTCCAGTACGACGGTCTGTTCTCGTTCAAGTATTCGCCCCGGCCGAACACGCCCTCCCTTGCCATGAATGATCCGATTCTAGAAGAGGAAAAGAGCCGGCGGCTGGCCATTCTCCAGGAAAAACAGCGTGAAATTCAGGCGGCTCGGAATACGGCGCTGATTGGTCAGACGTTTGAAGTCCTGGTCGGCGGCAAATCGCGGCGGGAAAACCAGTGGTCGGGGTATACCACCTCGCACCGCGTGCTAAATTTTGCTTCACAAGCGAAGGAGCTTCTGGGAACCTACGTTCAGGTTCGCGTTACGGGCGCAGGTCCGAACAGCCTGGTGGGCGAGCACGCCGTCTAGCTCGCGGGAGGCCTCGATGGAAGTGGAGATGAAAATCCGCGGCCTGATGATGGACCCGGTCACAAATATGCCCATCGTTGTGCTTAAAGACGTGCAAGGCCAGGCGATCTTGCCGATTTGGGTCGGAGTCTACGAAGCGAACGCCATCGCCCTCGAAATCGAGAAAGTGCAAACGCCTCGCCCGATGACTCATGACCTGCTGAAGAATGTCTTGCTGGGGCTCGAAGTACGGGTGCAGAAAATCGTGGTGAACGACCTGAAGGACGACACCTTCTACGCGCTCATCTGGGTCGAGCGCGACGGTCAGATGATGACTATCGATTCCCGCCCGAGCGACGCTCTGGCGCTGGCGCTGCGCATGGACTGCCCAATCTTCGTGGATGAAGAAGTCCTCAAGAACTCCAAAGTTTCCAGCGCTTTCTCCGAACGCAATACCAACGAACAACTCCGCACCTACCTGGAAGGCCTGTCCGACGACGACCTCGGCCGCTACAAGATGTAGCAACCAGCTTCCCTCTGCCCATTGTGATGGTTGTTTCGATTCCATGAAGCTCCGGTGATCTCGTCCAAGAGACAAAAAAGAAAAGTGGCGAGGGAAGGAGCTCGCCACCTGGCTGACAGTCTGTATTCTGTGGCGCGGACGCTTTAGGAACCACTCTCTTTCATGTCATCCGCGGCTTGCTTGTTTGCTTTCTTGGTCTCGGATTTCGCACTGGCGTTCGGCGAAAGCTGCTCAATTGCCTTGCCGAGACTCATCGAACCGGTGCCGGTCACTTTTGCTTTGAGCGCGTCGAAGCCCCCGGGGATGTCCAGGTTCTTCGCCACGTGAGCCGCTGCAACGCATTGGCCCAAATTCTTGAAGCCGTTGCACGCCGTCTGCGCCTCCTCGCCGGTCAGCGACTTGATCTTGCCGGCAATGGCTGTGTTATGGCTCAGCACATCGCTCGGGGAAGCGTGTGACATATCGGTGTGGCTCATTGCGCCGGTCTTATTGGCTTCACCTGTGCCCGAAGCCGGTGCACCGGAGGGCCCATGGCCCGCGGGTGGACCACCGCCGGGATGCGAAGAACGTTGCGCAAAGGCCGGCGAACTACACGCAAACGATACAGCCACGAACAGAATGAGATGCGTACGTTTCACGGATGCCTCCTGTATTCTGTTTTCTGGGCTGACGGGCACGGGCAGGGTCGACCGAGCAACCTTGCCGAGGATCTCTTCTATTAGACCTACGATGCGCTGAAAATGGAAAGGGATGCAAGCCCTTGTATTGCAGCGCATGAGCTCCGGCCGCACTCTCGAGTATTGCGACAAGCTCTGGAGACTGCACGGTCTCGAGTGGCAGAGACAGCGTTTTGCGGATGAACCGGAAAGAACCGCCGGAGAATCAGACTTCCACGGGCAATTCGTTCGCAGGCGCCAGAACCATGCGTTGAACTCTACGCCGCCATGCGAAGAGAAGCACGATCCCTATCAAAATGAGCGCCAGGCTGAGACCAGCCCAGAGTCCGAAGGCACCCCATCCCCGGCGAAAGCAAAGCCAGGCGCCCAGCGGGAGGCCGATGATCCAGTACGCCGTGAAATGACAGAGCATGGGCGTGCGCGTATCGCCCGCGCCACGAAGCGCCCCGGTCGCCACGGTCTGAAGGCCATCGAACAACTGAAATGCGGCCCCAGCAGCAAGCAGAAGAATGGTGCTGCGAATGACCATGTCATCGGGCGTGTACAGACGCGCAATCCATCGCGGAAAGAGAAGAAGCAAGGCGCTGGCGCAGGCCATGAACGCGGCGCCGAGGAAGATGGCGGTGCCGCCGGCGTCGCGCGCACCTTGGGGATCTTTGCGACCGATGGCTTGACCCACGCGCACGGCTGCTGCCGAAGAAATGCCGAGCGGTACCATGTAGGTGAAAGAAACGGTGTTCAGAGCGATTTGGTGGCTGGCAAGCGCGACGGCTCCAAGGCGCCCGATGAGCGCAGTGACCAACGCGAAGACGCCAATTTCCAGCGTGATTTGCATGGCTGCGGGAAAGCCCAGGGCGATGAGGCGACGGATGCGCTTCAGTTCCGGTTGAATTGGCGTGCGCAGCAGCTCTGTGCGGTGCTTCTGGTCGTACCAGAGCAGATAGCCGACGAGGACTGCTGCAAGATAGATGCGTGCCCAGGCCGTCGACCAACCGGAACCGACAGGTCCCATCGCGGGTGCGCCGAGTTTGCCGTAGATCAGAATCCAGTTGCCGACGGCGTTGATGATGTTCGCAGTCACCAAAGCGAAGGCGATGGGGCGAACCAGGTTCATGGCCTGCATGCATCGTCGCACCGCGAAATACAGCAGAAGTGGCAACGTCCCCCAGGCCAGAGCTTTGGAGTAAGGGACAGCGAGGGAGACGACCTCCGGCGCGATGCGGGCGGAGCGGAGCAGGGGAGCGAAGAACCAGACGGGCGCCATCAGTATGGGAGTAAGAGCCAAGCTGAGATAGATACCGTGCACGAGAGAGCGATGGCAGTCTTCGCGACGGCCTGCGCCGAAGGCTTGAGCGACCAGAGTGTCCAGACCGATGAGGAGTCCTCCGCCGAAGAAGGCAAGCACATGCACGAGGATGCCTCCCAGGCTGACCGCGGCGATGGCCACCGCGCTATTCGGCAGGCGGCCGACCATCATGGTGTCAACAATGGCCATGCTCATCCAGCCGAGTTCGGCGAGCACCAGCGGAATGGCCAGCCGCAAAGTGGGCCGGATCTCCTTGCGAAGTGTTTGCAGTCGAATCATGGCGTGCGGCAAGAGAAAAGAGTGTAAGAGGCGATGAGAAAAGGTGCAAATTGTCGCCCTCGATGCCAGCCGACTTTATGTTGATAGGGAGGGGTAACTCTCCGCACGTCCTAGACCTACAGACCCATTGACCATGAGGAGAATCAAACCTACTCTGCAGGGCGGGATGATCGCTCCTCGCTTGCGAGCTGCAGAAACTTGCCGGATCAAAGCGAATTGGCGGAAAGTCCAAGAAACGTTTCAGGTTCAGCCCCTGACAGGTTCAGCCCCCGAGGAGATGATCGTGGCGCTCTTGAAAGATATGAGCTATCAAGGTCGGATGAGCCAGGCCCGTAGCACCGGACGACTCAATTCACGAGTGCCGGTGGCAATTGAATGGACGGAAGCGGGCGGGAAGATGCGGGCGGAGGGCTCCACGGTCGATATCAGCGCGAAGGGTTGCATGGCGGTGGTACCGCAGGGCTTCACAGTGGGGCAGAAGCTGCGGCTGGTGAACCTTACGAATCAGCATTCGTGTGAGGCAATTTTGGTATGGCGGGGGCACGAAGGGCGGACAGGATGGGAACTGGGGCTGGAGTTGCGGGATCCCTCCCCCGATTTCTGGGGACTCGAGTTCTAGGTATTGGGCATGGGCACGTGAGGATGGAGCCGGGTTCAGCGTCCCGGTTTTCCACCGCCAATCGTTGTGCTCCTTCCACTTTTTCCTTGCCATTTGGCAGGTCAGAAACGTACATTAGCCTAGGCCTTGGGGGTTTTCTGGGCAAGACACCTACATATGGGAACCCAGTTGCCGGATCGCGCTGGCAGGATTTTGCGCGCGCGGGCGGAGGCAGAAACAGATGACTGCCATCATCACGATTGCGAATCAAAAAGGCGGCGTCGGAAAGACAACCACGGCGATCAATTTGGCCGCGGCGCTCGCCCTTCGCGGCAAGCGCACGTTGCTGATCGACCTCGACCCGCAGGCCAACTCGACAATCGCATTTTATGATTCCGGTGAAATTGCCACTTCCATGTTCGACGTGCTCAGCGACGGCCGCACCAGCATGGCTGCGGTCATCAAACCGACAAAGGATTCGCAGTTGTTTCTGGGGCCGGGACGGCTGGCGCTGGCGAAACTGGAACAGGTGCTCGCCGGCCAGTTTGATGCGCCGTTCAAATTGAAGGACGCGCTCGCTCCTCTGCTGAAGGATTATGAGTACGTGATCGTGGACACGCCCCCTTCGCTGGGAATTCTCACGGTGAATGCCCTCGTGGCTTCGACGCATCTGCTGGTGCCGATTCAAGCGGCGTATTTCGCGATCGAAGGAACGGACGATCTCCTGGAAACCTACGAACGCATTCGCGCGCGGCCCAACCCGGCGCTGAAGGTTCTGGGCGTGGTGATTACTCTTTTTGACAAGCGCACGAATATTTCCAAGGACACGCACGGGCAGATTCGCTCGGTATTTGGCGGAGTTCTCTTCAAGACAAGAATCACGAAGAATGTGCGGCTGGAGGAAAGCCCGGCTTACAAAGAAACGATTTTCACTTTTGCGCCGAAATCACCCGGCGCCGTCGAGTACAAAAAACTCGCGGGGGAGGTTATTCATCGTGTCGAAGAGGATCGGGTTACCCGTCACGCTGAAGATGCGGCATGACGCGCACTATGTAGAATCGCTGACAAGTTTTAGCGGCGCGGCGGTTTGGCGGATGATTCGCGTGGATCAAATCCGCCCGAATCCGGACCAGCCACGCAAGGCGCTCGGAGATTTGCGCGAGCTCACGGAGTCGATCCTGGAAAAGGGTGTGCTGGAGCCATTGCTGGTGCGCTATGTGCCCCGCGAGGACTGCTTCTACATCATTTCCGGCGAGCGGCGGTATCACGCCTCGCGCGCGGCAGGATTGCGCGAACTGCCGTGCATCGAGAAGACGGCCGATGACGCGGAAACGCTCGAAATCGGGCTGATCGAGAATATTCAGCGGAAAGACCTGACTCCGTTCGAGGAAGCGGACGGATTGCACCGGCTGGGCGCGCAGTTTGAGTACACGCACGAAGACATCGCGAAGAAAATCGGCCGGGCGCGGTCTTCGGTGACTGAAACGTTGTCGCTTCGCAATATTCCGGACTCGCTCCGGAAAAAGTGCATGGAGCACGGCATCCTCTCGAAGTCGCTGCTGCTGCAGGTCGCGCGGCAGCCGAATGAAAAGAAAATGATCGAGATGTTCCATCGCATCATGCAGGGTGGCTTGACGCGCGACGAGGCGCGCCGCGAACGCCGCGAAGAGCAGGCGGGACCGCAGCGCCCGAGGCCGTTCATCTTCAACTTTGAGCCGCAAGACGAGACCTTCAAGTTCCGGATTCAGTTCAAGAAGAGCCACGTTTCGCGCGATGAGCTGATCTCGACCCTTCGTGAAATCCTGGCGCAGCTGGAAGGCACGTCCGCGGAAGCGGCGGATTCGACGGCGGCGTAGGCACGGCGCCATAGAGAGGCGCGTGGCTTGGCTCCGGCTGAACTACCCGCGCCCCTGCAACTCCCATAGAAATATCAATGCAGGAACTCACGCCGCGGCAAATGAAGATTCTGGAGCGCCTCTTTGCGGCGGGATTCCGGCCGATTGCCATTCCTCCATACGAAAAGGCTTTGTGCGTGAGGCGGGGCGAGTGCGCCGTGGTGCTCGCCCCTGTCCCGAATGGCGGCTTGCAGATGCTCGCCCCGCCGGTTTACCTGGTGGATGGTAATCTCAGCGTGAAGATCAGGCGCGCGGGAAAAGAAGTATTTGTTTGGAAGAAGAAAGATTTGGAAGCGACCGCTGAGAGATTGAGAGAGCTGGACGCCTTCCGGCAGGAACTCTCTGAGATTCTCGAAATGCCTTCCAGGCAGTAGAATCATCGTAATTTGCAATTCCGAAGAACTCCCGGCAAACTGAAATTCTGGTGGCAACGTACGACATTATCTGCATCGGTGCGGGTCCGACGGGGCTGGCAACCGCGATTGAAGCCACGCGCGCCGGGATGCGTCCGCTAGTCATCGATAAAGGATGCCTGTGCAATTCAATCTACCACTATCCGGTGAACATGGTTTTCTTCACGACTCCAGAGCTCCTTGAGATCGGGGACTTGCCGTTGGTGTGCGCGGCGGAGAAGCCCACACGCGCGGAGGCACTGAAATACTACCGCAAGGCGGCTGAGCACTACGGACTCGAACTACGGTTGTATGAACGAGTGCTGCGGGTGGATGGCCAGGATGGAAACTTCACAGTTGTTACAAAAATGGAAAAGGGAACCGAAGAGAGATACAGCAG
>QHYF01000422.1 GCA_003224075.1 Acidobacteriota bacterium | reverse complement strand
TGCCCATCATCGTCGCGCACGGATTGTTCGACGTATACAGCCTGGCTCGTCTCTGGTAGGTCCTAAATCTCTTTTCGAGAGCGACGGGGCTCTGCGCCCGGGGCTATCTTGCCTACGATCGGCCAAGGCCAGCGATCCGAAGAAAAAATAGTGCAGTCGAAATTAGACAGCGCGGGACGGTGTTTTGAAGTAGGCGATCACAAACAGAAAGCCCAGCAGCAAATCCGTGCCTGTAAAGACCAAGTCCGACGCGTGCATGCGCCCTTGCAAAACCAGAGTGACCACCGCCGCTCCGTAACCGACTTTTTCAAGCACCGAAGGAATCATAAGTAGTCGATAGCGTGCCGGGTCCGTGGCTATGCAGAAAAACGCAATCTGCCACGCCAGAGCGACGCCCACGAATCCGTAAAAGAATCCCGGATGAGTGATCGGCGGGGGATCTTTCCGCCCGATGAGATCGAACATGAAGTAGAGCGGTGTGATGATCAGCACACCCCAAATGCCGGCGATCCGAAACACGATCTTCGCAAATCTCATGGCCACCTCCGAATGCCCGCGAGGAACAGATGAGCAGCAAAAAGAAAGATGGCGAGATTCTCGGTCAAAACCAGGGCGAAATATCGCGAAACTCGCCGCCACAAGAACGAAGCTGGCCGGGCTTCCCGGCAGAAAGCGCCGGGACGCAAAAAGCGCGGAAGCCCGGCGCCTACAAAACCAAGAGTCAGAGGCGTTCGAGGATGCCGGCGGCGCCCATGCCGCCGCCGATGCACATGGTGACCATGCCATAACGCGCATTGCGGCGCTGCAATTCGCGGATGATGGTAGCGGTGAGTTTTGCGCCGGTGCAGCCGAGGGGATGGCCGAGCGCGATGGCGCCGCCGTTGGGATTGACGCGCGAAGGGTCGAGGCCGGCCTGCCGGATGACGGCGAGCGATTGAGCCGCGAACGCTTCGTTGAGTTCGATGACGGCGATGTCGCTGAGAGAGAGGCCGGCGAGTTTGAGGACTTTTGGAATCGCGGCGACCGGGCCGATGCCGAATTCTTCGGGGAGAACGCCGGCGGTGGCATAGGCGACAAAACGCGCGAGGGGTTTCAAGCCCAGGGATTTGGCGCGTGCGTCTGACATCACCACCGTCGCGGCGGCGCCATCGCTCATCTGCGAGCTGTTTCCTGCGGTGACCGTACCCTTCACATGAAACGCGGGCTTGAGCTTGGCCAGCGCGTCGAGAGAAGTGTCCGCCCGCGGACCTTCATCGGTTGCGAAGACAAAAATTTGCGTGGCCGGCTTGGGCGCGGATTTTTGTTTTGTTGACCGCTCCGCGGTCACCACTGATGGCGGCGACCCGTTGCCATTGGGAACCGAAGTGACCTTCACTTCTACGGGAATCGTCTCGTCTTTGAATTTGCCGGCAGCGATGGCGGCGAGAGCTTTCGTGTGCGATTCAACGGAAAACTGATCGGCTTGTTCGCGCGTGATGCCGAATTTGCGCGCGATATTTTCCGTGCCCAGGCCCATGCTGATGTAGGCGTCAGGATAGTGATCGACGAGCCAGGGATTCGGTGAGATCTTATTACCGCCCATGGGCACCATGGACATGGACTCCGTGCCGCCGGCGACGATGACGCTTGCAGGCCCGACGAACAGAAGCGGTTGATGGTCATGGCCGAAGTTTCCACGGGCAGGCCTGCGCGGAGCGAGGCAATGCGCGCGACGTTCATGCCCTGTTCCCCTTCAGGCATGGCACAGCCGAGAATCACGTCGTCAACTTCTTTGGCGTCGAGGCCGGGAACGCGCGCGAGGGCTTCCTTAATGGCCAGGGCGGCAAGATCGTCGGGGCGCGTGGCGCGCAGCGAGCCTTTGTAGGCGCGGCCGACGGGAGTGCGAACGGCGGAGACGATGACGGCTTCAGGCATGGTGGCCTCGCGGGTGAAGATTCCGTGTTCATTGTCGGGCGAGTGAAGGGAAAAAGCAAACGATCGAAACGTGATCCCTGGAAGGGCTCAGGCAAGAGTAGGCGTACCACGAAGAGTCCTCCGCGGCGATCGCGCTGGCGAGCCTCTTACTTTCCCTTGATGGGGGCGCCTTTGCGGGGGATGGAGATGGTGCCGGGAGGCATGATGCTGAATTTTCTCGAGTAATTACCCTGGCTGAGGGCGATGCCAACGCGTCCGCGGGAGTCGATGTAGAGCAGGGGATCACCGGCAGGGACGTCCATGAAAGTCTTGACGTAAGGCAGGGTCACGGGTTTCCTGTTGATCTCGAGCACGATCTTGTCGCCAGTGTTGTAACCGAGCTGTTTGAAGTCATCCCCGGGAATATCCGTAACGAGCGAACCATAGGGATCGTCGAGAGCAATGATGTCGCCGTCGATGCCTTTTTCGGTGGTTACAGAAGCTTTTGGAGTCAGACGAACGAGTTGTGGAACGACGGGACCGACCAGATTGAAATCCCAGCCGGCGGCGAGATGGGCGGCGGCGGGAGCAAAAATGTCGCGGCCGTGAAAAGTGGAAGAGATGTCCGCTTGGATCATCCAGTTGGAATTGGTGATCTCGCGCGCGGAATCGAGCCCGTCGCGGTCGATCACCGGAGTGATGAGTCCATTGTCCGGGAGAACGAAATACTGGCCCTTTTTGGATTTTACGATGATGGCTTTGCGCGAAGTGCCGACGCCGGGATCGACGACCACCAGAAAAATCGTGCCGGGAGGATAGTAAGGGGTCACACCGGCCAGGAATCGCGAACCTTCTTCGATGGAGTAGGGTGTCACCTGATGGGTGATGTCCATGACGCGGGCTTCCGGCGCGATGCCAACGATCACCGCCCTGCAAATGGCCACTGCGTCATTAGCCGTGCCAAAGTCAGTCATAAAGACGATGATGGGACGCGCAACAAGTTGCACCGGAGACTTGGAGCACGCCGCGGCGAGCAGAGCAAGCGCGAGCAGCGGCAGGACAAGTAGACGAGTCCGCGAAATCATTCCATCTCCCTCAAACCCTGATGAATTAGTTGTAAGCCGACAAACGCCCCAGGGCGTCACTCTACCCGACTCCGAGGCACATGACTGGCGGACATGGGATTATGCCGGGCATCGAAAGCAGCCGCCATCCTGGATGCCGCAATGGGAAGTACTAAGCCCAATCTGCCCAGTCGCTTGGAAGAGAAAGTATACATGACGTGCGCCGGAGACGCCCGTCGGATGCCGGAGAGCTTGAAGTGGCTCCGCGACTTTGCAGCACGGCGGTTGACAGCCGGACGGGGCGCGTTCTAAATGGAAACGGCACCAGCGCTACACCCTCGCGTAGCAAACGGAAATGGGGAGGCGGCACTCATGGGATTTGGGATTACTGACGTGGATCTTCGTTGGACTCATCGCAGGCTGGCTCGCGGGCCAGGTTATGAAAGGTGGCGGATACGGGGTGGCCACCGACATCGTGCTGGGCATGCTGGGAGGCGTTGTCGGGGGCTGGGTGTTCGGTTTGCTCGGGCTGGGCGCGCACGGATTGATCGGATCGCTCATCGTTGCGTTTGTCGGCGCGGTCATTCTGGTGTGGATCGCGCGTAAGTTGAAGAAAGCATAGAAGAGCACTCATTGGAGCTGGCCGGAGGAGGGCGGAAGGCACCGCCAGGGGGCTACGGGGCTCACCGCTCGCGGAAACCCCAGGGAATGAAACGAACTTGCGCGGGAAATCACTACCAATGGAGGTGGGAAAACCCCTGTACGGAGGTACAGGTTTTCCACAGCAAGTACAGGGAAAACGAGGCGAAAATCATGGCGAAAGTCGCACAGCGACTAAAGTCAGTGTTTTGCGCTGGTTAGGATGTTTTGAGGTGGAAAAGACCGGTACTAGGAAAAACGTTTGGACTTAAAAATGTATCTTGTGTACCATCGCTTTTGGGGTCCGCGGAGTGTCAAATGGGACAGGTGCGGCGGGCTGGACTGGACCTTTCGACCAGGGCCGCGCATCCAAAGTTCGGGGTGAGTTGCTAAACAAGAGCAGCGCAGTTGAACTGGAAGCGTTGTAGCTAACGGGGTTTGGGTAGAGGAAAGA
>QHYF01000091.1 GCA_003224075.1 Acidobacteriota bacterium | reverse complement strand
GATCAAAAGCGCTCTCGCTCAGCAGCGAGTTGCTCGGCGCCGGAAACTTTCAGGCGCTTCCTGCCAAAGAGCTTTTTCTGGCGGGCGAGGAAGTCCGGAAAAGCCTTGGGGGGCGCAGGCTCCGGGGGGAGTAGGCGGGCAATGACGCGTTTGCGCTTGGTGATGTGGATTTCCTCACCGTCGCGGAGGAGGTCTTCGACGGCAGAGAAGCGGTAGCGAAGGTCGCGGACGGTTGCCTTCTTCATGTGATGCATTTTAGCATCACACAGGGCACAAAGCAAGAGAGACCGTGATGCCGGGGATTATAAAGGGGTAGAGCTCACTGGGGCCGGTGGAATAATTGGAAGGTGCACGAGGGAATGAGCGGCAGGTGATTTACAGCGGAATCTTAATCGGAAAAGTCAAAATCCGCACGCTTCAACCCAAAGCATGCGGCACGCACAGCTTGCTCAGCGGCTAAGGGCCTGCGACGCGCCGGTGAGATTCTAGCATTGACGGCGCGTGTCGAGACAATCATCGTGATCGGCGCAAAAAAAAAGAGGGCGGTAGGTTTTGGCGGCCCCGCCGTCTCGTTTGCCTGTTTTCCCGGAAAGAACTCTTGGTATTTATTCTTCGTCGCCGTCGAGGCCATCTACAGGCGTGATGGTGCCGAACAGGCCGTCCTGTTCGCCGTTAATGCCGGCGGTGAAGAACAGAGTGTTGGCCGGTCCAGCGGTCCCGTCGTTGCCGAAGGTGAGAGACCAGAGCCCATCAATGGTCAAGATGGAGTCGTCGGGGCTCTTCACGAAGCCCATGAATTTGTAGGTGAACCCGTTGAAGGCGGCAATACGGCCACTGCCGAAATTGCCAACGAGAATGGCGTTGCTGAATTCGCCGAAATCGCGCGTGGTCCAGACAACTCCCCAGGGTGAGTTAAACCACGGACCATGCTGGAGATGGCCGATATTCCTTCCGGCCGGCGTGAAAATTTGAACGAAACCAAGACCGTCACCGGCGACGTCATCGTGCCGGGCGGCGTCCTGCTTGGCGTAGGTTACAAAGAGTGTGCCGCCGATGTTTTGAATATTGAAAGGCGCGAAGCCGTGTGGAATTTCCTCGGCAATGAAAGCTTCTTCGCCCAGATTCACGCGCTTGAAGTTGGTGTCATAGACTTCGACTTTCGCGGAGCGGAAATTCGTGACGTAAAGAAATTTGTGGCCATTGATTTCGCCGGAGGTTGCGCCTTTGTAGACGGCGCCATTCGCGGAGCCGTTATCGGAGTTATCGACGACGAGGACGGCGTTCTGTCCGCCGTTCCAGCCGGAGATCGTTCCATCTTCTGTGGCAAAGATGAAGTGAGCGGACTTGCCGGGAGCAACCAGAAAATCGGTAGGGCTGCCATTGAACACGACACCTGTGGGAGTCGACTGGGTTCCTGCCGGCGAGCCCATCGGGGGCGGAACGGTGACGTTGCCAGTGCCATTAATGGGAATGGCGGCGCCCGTGCCCGAGTAGAGAGTGGAAGTGCCGGAATTGTTGTTGGCGACCCACCAGGGGCTGCCGCCCGGGGAACGAGTCAGTCCCCAAGGGTTTTTCAGATTGGGGTCAGGAGGATTTGGGGTGGAAATCGAGGCCAGATTCGAAACGAGGTTAGTTTGTTTGTAATGCTGCGCTTGGGCTAGAACAGGGAGCAAGAAAAGCGAAAGGACGAATAATAGAAGAAACTTACAGAACTTCACTTTGAACCGCATATGGGAATCCCTCCCTAAGCGAGATTTTCGATGCGAAACACGTCCCGTTGTGTTCGAAACAAACTTCTGCCCGGCTGGACCCCAGAAGATTTGATGCAACCTGATTTCCAATGGATACCGCATTCACAAACGGGATTAGAATTGAGAACAAGCAACTTGCGGCTGCGGGGAAGGCCGGCGGTACGAGGCTGCTCCTAAAAACTGAATTGTACCGGCGAGGACTATACCTAAGATTGTAGACGGCTATTCCGTGGTGGTTAGAAAAGACTGAGCAAAAAGAAGCAAAACAGCTTAAGCGCGGCGCAGGACAATCAGACTAATTTCGGGAGGCACTCCCAGACGCACGGGAGCGCCGACGGTGCCGAGGCCGCGGTTGACGTAGAGGTGCGCCAGGGCGGCCGATTGCGGGGTGAAGAGCGATGGGCTGAAGGTTCGAGAAGAGCCAGGGGCGGAAGAGGAGCGGTCCCTGGGAGCGGGCGCAAAAAGCGGACGGTGGTAGAGGCCGGCGATGTAGTCGGTGATGAAGCGCGCGGGGCTGAGACGATGGTCGAGAATCTCCACCTGGATCTGGCCGCCGTGAGTGTGACCCGCGAGTGACAGCTCGATGCCCAGCTCGGCGGCGCGATGGAAAGAATTGGGATTGTGGGAGAGGAGAATGTTGGGCATGTCGCGGCGCACGAGGGACTCAACATTCGCCAGAATCTGCTGGCGCTGGCCCCGGGAAGTACGCTCGCGCTGGTAATCGACGCCGATCAGATTGAATGACGCGCCGTTAAAAGTAATCGGGGCGTTTTCCTGACGCAGCAGCCTCATGCCGGCCTGGGTGTAAAGATAAGCGGCTTCGTCTTCCGCGCGCGCGTAGATTTCGTGGTTCCCATTGCAGCCCCAGATGCCCAGCGGAGCGCGGAGACGACGAATCTCATCGACACAATCGGCGATGGGATCGCCAGCGCCGGTGATGAGATCGCCGGTGACGACGGCGAGGTCGGCGCCAAGATCATTGGCCATATCCACAGCGCGGCGGACCTGGCTGCGGGACATGTAACCGCTGAGGTGAATGTCGCTGAGCTGGACGATCTGCATGCCATCGAGAGCGGGCGGCAGGTTGGGCAGGGGAATCTCGATGCGGCGGACCTGATAGTTGAGACGCTCGGCGGCGAAACCGTACATGGCGCCGAGAAAAGGAGCGGCACCGGCGGCAGCAGTGGCGGCGCGGAAAAAGTAGCGGCGGCTCGGGTCAGCAACGGTCTCGGCAGTATCGTGCGCGGACGACGCAGCGGTTTGCAACGTGAGAGTTTTCTTTGTGGACGCAGCGCGCAGCCATCGCCAAAAGCGCTCCAGCGCGTGAACCAACTTGACTGCGAAATAGGCAAAGAGTGCGCTGAAAAACCAGAGGCCGGTGAGAACTGAAATCATAGGAGCACGGGGAATGAAGCGCCCATTACCCAAGCTGAGACCTTCAGCCATAGTGAGAATGACGAGCAGGAGGGCGGCGACATAGGCCGATCTGGCGCCTGCACGCAGCCACGTACGGCCCCAGTGCGAGGTAACACGCCAGAGGGCGCGGTACCAGAAACGCTGCGAAAGAAAGAGCAGCGTCAGAAGGGTTAGCCCGATGGCAATGCGCAGCAGCAAAAAGGCCCAGTTCACGGTGATGGTGTTCCCTCAAGTTCCAAATATAAGTTTAACATGCCCAAGAGCGGGAATTTGCATGACGCGGGTGCCTTTACTGCGTAAGATGAACCGCCCGGAAGGACAGGTACTACGGCCAGGGTTTGGAGAAACACTTGGCCGGGTCATCCGTCTGAAGGAGAGAACGTCCGGTGTCCGGGCGAAACTGAGGAGAAAAACCATGACGAAGTGGAACAGGTTGGCCGGTTTGGTGTTGGGAATGGGATTGGCAATGATGCCGGTGATGGCGCAGGAGGCGGCGAAGAAAGAGCCGCCGAAGCCAGCACCGAGCCCGTCGCAGGCGGTGCTGGAACAATGGAACGAAATCGGGAGGAAACTCATCACGATTGCCGAGGATTTGCCGGAGGACAAGTACGATTACAAGCCGAATCCGGATTCGCGGACGTTTGTGGCGCAACTGCTGCACGTGTCGGCGTCCATGTATTACTTCACAGATTCCGCGCAGGGGCAGAAACCACGATATCCGGATGATCCGAAACGCGACAATTTGAAGACGAAGGCGGAGATCGTGGCGTTCGTGAAGAAGTGCGTGGAGGACGGCGCGGCGGTGATCAAGGCGAAGGGCGACAAAGGGCTGAACGAAAGCGTCAACGACGGCGGACCACATCTGGACCGGCTCTATGACCTGGCGTATGGATTGATCGAGCATTCCGGAGAACACTACGGACAGATGGTGGTGTATTACCGAGCTAATGGGCTGGTGCCGCCGGAGTCGAGGCCGAAGAAATAATGAGGTTAGGGAAGTAAAGGACGTAAAGGAAGTTAAGGAAAAGAGGGATTCTTAAGAATTGGCGGGCGCGGTGCGTGGGCATCGTGCCCGTTTTTATCTTTGCGTATTGTAGCCGCCCTCTCAGGGGCGGCGGTTTCCGCCGCGAGAACTCTACACAGATTACGGAGTCGCCGAGCTTAAAGAGAGACTCCACGATGTGAAGACCGTCGCCACAACATTTTGGGAGCAAGGGGATCGCGAATGCTCACAGAGTGGCAGCGCCGGCGATGCCGTTTTCGAGGAGCGCGGTGAGCTGGGCGGGGTCGCTGGTGGGGGGGAGGCAGGTATTGCCAGAGCAGACGAGGGCGAGAGGTTTTTCCATGGGGAGATGGGGGAGGGTTTCTTTGAGGGCGCCGGCAAGCTGGAGTTGTGGGGTTTCGGGTGTGACGCGGAGAACGGACTTGCCGAAGCGGAAGACACGGTGGGCGGCGGATTCGAGTGCTTGCGCAGTGGGATCGTTGGCGGGGCCGGTGATAACAACTTGCAGCGGATGATGGGCAAAAAGAGTGGCGGCGAGGCCATACGTGGCGGCGAAGAGGCCGTACTGGGGAGCGATACCGGCGAAGGCTTCAAGCGTTTTTTGCGCGAAGGCGCGATAGCGATCGTCGCCGGTGAAGGCGTGCATGCGAATGAGGGCAATGGCAGCGACGGAATTCGCGCCGGGCGTGGGCGAATCCTGAAACGGCTTGCGGCGAACGTCGAGGCCGCCCATGGGCGCGGCGTCGGAAGGACGATCGAAGAAGCCGCCACCTACGGCGTCGCCGTAGCGTTCGACCGCCAAATCCATCGTGCGTAAAGCGGTTTCAAAATAACGAGGATCAAGCGTGGATTCGTACGCGTCGAGAAGGGCGAGGACGCTGAAGACCTGATCGTCGAGCGAGCCTTCTAGCGAAGGGCCGCCAATGCGGTGGCCGAAGCCGCGCGATTCACTCCAGGCTTCTCTCAACATTCGATCCAATGTTTTCAATGCAAAAGTGCGGCAGTTCGCGCCCAGGGAGCCAGTCAATACGCGCGCGGCATCGCAATACGCGGAAACAAACATGGCGTTCCAAGAGACATACATCGTTTTGTCGACGAATGGTGTTGGCCGCGGCTTGCGCGCGGCAAGCATTTTCCCTTTCGCCCTGGCGATGGTGAGGCGGACGGTGAATTCATCGAAGCCCAGCTGTTCCACGATGCCGGCGGCGTCCCGAGCGATCCACAAAACATTTTTCGCGGGATTGTGATGCATCTCACCGTGGGATTCGACGTCGTAGTAAAGTTCCATGACGCGAGCTTCTTCAGGTAGCAGGGCCGAGCGTAGCTCTTCGAGCGTCCAAGTGAAATAGTCGCCGTCGTCGTCGAGAGAATAATCGGCATCCTGGCTGGCGAAGAAGCCGCCGTTTCCCTGATCCGAAAGAACTTCGTTGACCCAGCCGATGATGCTTTCGGCGGTTTCACGAAGAAAAGGATTCTGAGTTGCCTGCCAAGCGTGCAGGTAGTTCCGGAAGAGTTCGGAATTGTCGTAAGACATTTTTTCGAAGTGGGGGACGAGCCAGCGCTCATCGACGGAATAGCGATGGAAGCCGCCGGCCAACTGATCGTAGACGCCACCGCGGGCCATTTTTTCGAGCGTGGTTTCGGCCATGGCGAGCAGGTGTTTGTCTTCTTCACGTGCGGCCGCAGAGCGGCCGACTGTCTGCTGATAGCGTTCGAGGATCAGATCGACGGCCGAGGCATGGGGGAATTTCGGGGCGCGGCCGAAGCCGCCGTTCTTGATGTCAAAGAGCTGGGTGATGGATTTAATTTGGGCTTCAACCACGCCGACATCAAATTCGGCGCGGGCACCGGTAAAGACTTCGGCTTGGGCGACGGCTTCGGAAAGCGAATTGGCGGCGCGCTCGAGCTCGGCCCGTTTATTGCGGTAGGAATCGGCGACGGCGAGAAGAACACGGCGAAAACCGGGGCGGCCCATTTGATCATCGGGCGGGAAATACGTGCCTCCGAAAAAGGGCTTGCCGTCGGAAAGCAGAAAGCCGGTGAGGGGCCAGCCGCCCTGTCCGGAGATGGCGCTGATGGCGGACTGGTAGCGGGAATCGACGTCGGGGCGTTCGTCGCGGTCAACTTTGACGGGGACGAAATGCTCGTTGATGATTTTTGCGATCTCGACGTTTTCGTAGCTTTCGCGGTCAATGACGTGGCACCAGTGGCACCAGACCGCGCCGATGTCGAGCAGGATCGGTTTGTCCTCACGCTTCGCGCGCTCGAATGCCTCCGCAGAAGAATAGGCTTGTCCTCGGCCTTGGCGCGTTCGAATGCGGCGTCACCCCATTCGTTCCAGTCGATGGGCTGATGGGCCGCGGAACGCAGATAAGGGCTGGCGGAATCTTTCAGGCGATTTTTAGTGGCCAGCGCCAAGAGACATCCTTTCGAACAAAGAACGGGCGGGGCAAGCTCCGCCTCGACGAAACGCGGAAGAAACATCAAAAACCAGCACAGGCTGGATGTTACGCTACTGGACCTTGTCGCCGGGGCCGGGGTCGCGCTGGTCAAGGGGCTTGCGTCCCGCGAACCCTTCGTCCTGGCGGTGATAAAAACGGATGCGGTCCTCGCCGACCTTCCAGCAGAGATAGACGTCCTGGTTGTCGATGACGGCGGGAAAATCGAGTAGGCCGACGTCGAGGTCCTTGATCAGACAGCCGGTTTCGAGAATGCGGCTGAGCGCGGACTTCATCGTCTCGGCCAACTGGTTGTGTTCCGTACGGAGCGCCGCCAATTTTTCGTAAGGGACGATCACGCCACCCATCATCATGATGCGCGCGGAAACGGCGGAGAGATCATTTTCCAGACCAGCGAGTTTTTTCCTGCAATCCATGGCCTCGACGAGGAAAGGTTCGAGTTCCTGACGCACACGCTCCGCCTCGGTCAGGGTAAAGAGGCGTTGAGGCGGCTCCGGAGTTTCGTCCTGCTCCTGATCGTCGTCTTCGTCTGCCATCATGTATCCGTTCGGCGGGGTGCGAGGTCCGGGGACAAAAGAGTCCCAGCCACGCCGCAATGAATTCACCGTGCTGCAGAATCGATGCTAACGCAAACTCAGCATGCGGTCGAGGGCAACTCGCGCATAGTGGCGAGTGCGCTCATCGACCGAAATGCGGTTGACGACGTGGCCTTCGCCGAGGTTTTCAAGCGCCCAAAGGAGATGCTGCGGGGTAATGCGGAACATCGTGGTGCAGACGCAGACGCTGGGATCGAGCGAGATGACATTGCGGTCCCGGAATTCCTTGCCGAGGCGGTTGACGAGGTGGATTTCCGTGCCCACAGCCCACTCGGTGCCGGCGGGAGAGGCCGTAATGGCCTTGATGATGCCTTCGGTCGAGCCGATCTCGTCGGCGGCCTGGGCGACTTCGAAGCGGCATTCGGGATGAACGATGACGCGAATGCCGGGATGTTCGCGACGGATGCGCTCGACTTGCCGCAGCGTGAAGCGCTGGTGCACCGAGCAGTAGCCTTTCCAGAGGATGATACGCGCGTCGCGGATGGCTTCCGGCGTATTGCCGCCAAATTCCTGATAAGGATCCCAAACGATCATCCGCTCGAGTGAAATGCCCATGCGATAGCCGGTGTTGCGGCCAAGATGCTCGTCAGGAAGAAAGAGCACTTTCTCGCCGCGCTCGAAGGCCCACTTCATGACGGCGGCGGCGTTCGAACTGGTGCAAATCGAGCCGCCCTGCTCGCCGGTGAAGGCCTTGATCGCGGCCGTGGAATTCATGTAGGTGACGGGAATGATCTTGGCCGGATCGACGAGAGAAGAAAGCTCGTCCCAACAGGCTTCCACCTGGCCGATGTCGGCCATATCGGCCATGGAACAGCCAGCGTTCAGGTCGGGCAGGATGACCATCTGGTGCGGGCGGCGGAGAATGTCCGCGCTTTCCGCCATGAAGTGCACGCCGCAGAAGACGATGTAGCTGCCCTGGGCCTCCGCCGCCTGGTAAGAAAGCTTGAGGGAGTCCCCGCGGAAATCGGCGAATTTGACGACTTCGTCGCGCTGATAGTGATGGCCCAGAATGACGACGTCATTGCGGAGGCGGGCCTTTGCAGTGGTGATGCGATCATCGAGCGAATTGTCCGGCACAAGAAGGTAGGAGTCGAAGTCGCACCCTACCCCGGCTTCGATTTCCGGGGCCCGGACGGTCGCCGGCGGGTCAGCGCCGATGAGGGTGGTGTTGTCCGAAATGGATATCAGATTGCCCATCGTGGGTATTGTTCCTGCTCAAAGGCTGATGCTCAGCGGTCCCAAGCTTTGGAAGCTTAATTTTCTCATATTCGGCAGCATTTTCCACTATCCACCGATAAAAACCATGGTGCGAGAGGGCGGTACAAAGCCAGGCTCATTGATGCGATGGCCCTCCTCTTTTTCCATGACGTTGGCGCAGATAAAGTCCCTGATTTCATCGTCGCTCGCACCATCGCGCAGCAGAAAGCGCAAGTCATGATCGTCCTTGCTGAAGAGGCAGGTGCGGAGCTTGCCATCGGCGGTAAGCCGGATGCGCGAGCAATGACCGCAGAAGGGCTGCGTGACGGGGGCGATGAGGCCGATTTCGCCGGGAGCTCCATCGGCGAAGCGATATTTGCGGGCGGTTTCGCTGCGCTCGTGAGGGATCTGCACGAGCGGCCAGCGAGCGTGGATGCGCTGATAGATTTCCGCGGCAGGCACCACGAGATCGCGTGTCCAATGGCGGTCGGCGTCCAGCGGCATGAATTCGATAAAGCGCATGATCACGCCGCGCTCGCGGGCAAAGGAGGCGAAGGCCTCGACTTCGTCGTCGTTGAGGCCGCGAACCAGGACGGCGTTCACTTTAGCGGGCGCCAGGCGCGATTTCTGAGCCGCGTCAATGCTGTGCATGACCGTCGAAAACGATTTGGTGCGCGTGATGCGCTCGAATTTACCGGGATCGAGCGAATCAAGGCTGATGTTGACGCGGCGGAGGCCCGCGGCAAGGAGGCGGTCGCAGCGCTCGGCCAGCAAGTGGCCGTTGGTGGTCATGGAGAGGTCTTCGACACCGAGGGCGTGGAGACGGGCAATGTAGTCCTCGACGCCTTCCCGGACGAGCGGCTCGCCCCCGGTAATGCGGATTTTGCGAATGCCCAGACTCAGGAAGATGCGCGCGAGGCGGTCGAGTTCGGGCCAGGAGAGAATTTCGTCGTGGTCACGGTAATTTTCGGGATCGGCGGAGCGGCAGTAGACGCAACGGAAATTGCAACGGTCGGTGACCGAGATGCGCAGGTCGGTGATCTGGCGGCCGAATTTGTCGTGGAGGGGCATGGTCTGTCGCGCTTGTTGGATGCCGCTTTCCCTGTCGTGGGTTCAGTCGAGCTCTTAAAACAAAACCGCCCGATCCAATGCTTGGAATCGGGCGCGCACCGAAAAGCTGCACATTTTCGGTGTCGTCGCTCCTTTCCAAGCACGGATTCGCCTTAACAGGCTTACCGTAACGGGAGGCCCGGGCGTTTCCACGCGAACCCTCAGCCCGGCTGGGCCACGATTCTCACGGGCCAAGCCAGAGCGTCGCTCCCGAGGCCGTTGGTTGTCTCTCCTTTAGGCCCAGGGGGTCGGAGTTACGGCTCCTAGTGTATGCCTGTGCGAAACGAATCGCAATCCGGTAGAATCAGGCGCGTGCCGACTGTCCTGAGAACCGGTCCTTATCGGTTCTATTTCTATAGCCACGAGCCAGACGAGCCTCGGCATATCCACGTTGATAGGGGATGATCTGTCGGCAAAGTTCTGGCTGGAACCTGTGGCACTTGCCCGAAACTTTGGATTTAGCGCCGTCGAGCTTCGTAGAGTAGAATCCTTGGTGGAAGCAAATCAGGGTAGATTCGTAGAGGCGTGGAATGGGTGTTTTTGCTCTGAAAGCTGATGAAAGAGTGGCGGGCGTGAGCTTCACGGCCGATTCGCTCAGCGTTGCGTTGAAGGATGGACGAACCATCACCGTGCCTCTTACATGGTACCCGCGGCTCCTGCACGCCTCGCAAGAACAACTGAACAATTGGAAGATTGCTAGGGCAGGATACGGCATCCACTGGCCGGACCTGGACGAAGATTTGAGCACTGAAGGCCTCTTGCGCGGGGCGCCTGCTCCACGTCAAACCACGAAAGCTTGACAGGCCGACCGTGCCCGTGTGCGGTCTGTGATAGAGTTTTGCCCGCGCTATGCGGATCTTCATTCTAGGGGCCGGGGCGACCGGTTCCCTCCTCGCACAATTGCTGGAGCGGCAAGGACATACGGTCTGGTGCGGGGACCGCGACCCGGAGCGCGGCCGGCGCTTTCTGGGTAAAAAGAGCACCATCGCTATCATGGAAGTGAACGCGCGAAACCTTCGCGGAATCGTAAAGGCCGCGAAAGGTTGCCAGCTCATCGTTAACGCCGCCGCTTCGGTTTTTAACGAGATCGTCCTGCGAGCGGCGTTGCGGCTGCGCGCGCATTACGCCGACCTGAGCTCCCATCTCGCGCGCAATCCGTTCAAGGCCGAGCAGTTCCGCTACACGAAGAAATTCGAGGAAAAAAACCGCGCGGCGCTGATTGATATCGGAGCGGCGCCTGGCCTGACAAATCTGCTGGTGAAGCGCGCCGCGGATTTGCTGGACGAAGTCGAGATGGTGCAGATCCGCCTCTATGAAAGCAGCGAGAGCGACGATCCGATTTCGCAATGGTCGCCGGAGGTTTCCTTCGACGAAGCCGTCTCTCATCCGCGCATTTATCGCGACAGAAGATTTCAATTGGGCAGACGTTTTTCCGAGGTGGAGAAATTCCGATTTCCCGATCCGATTGGCAGCGTACGGGTGGTGCTTGCTGCCCAGGATGAAGTGGCCACGCTGCCCCATTTCATCCCCATGCGGGAGCTCGACGTAAAAATCGGCGGGAATGAGATCGACCGGCTGCGGCGCTGGCACAAGCTGGGGAAATTATCGAAGTCTCGCGGAATGCTGCGGCGGCATTTCCCGCAAACCTATTCCCCCCGCATGATTGCCAGGCTGATTCGCCAGGGCATTCTGCAAAATGCGCGGTTCGCGGCGGCCGTGCTGGTGCAGGGCGTGAAACGCGGCAAGACGGAGGACCAGCGCCTGCTGATTCGCAGCGATTGCACGTTTCCGACGCTGTACCAGATCCGACAGCAGGGGCGATTCACAACGCCCATAGCATTTGCAACGGCGCACGTTGCGGCTCTGTTCATCAAATTCTTTCCCCGGGATCTGGCGGGCGTTTTTGCGCCGGAAACGCTGCCCGCCGAAACACGCCGCGCCATCCTTGCCGGCGTCCGCAACAGCAGCCTCAGAATCACCAACAAGACCACGGTCCTAAAACACCAGGGCGATGAAGACGAAGAGTTCTAGCCAGGTATCCGCGCCCTGTTGAAAGCAAGGCGCGGATGCCTGATTCTAGCTGAGGACTAGTCTGCGGAGGCGGGTTTGGCGTTTCCGGAAAAGTGAATGGTGATCAGGAACCCATTCGTCCCGTCGTAAGAAAACTTGTGGCCATCTCCTTCGAAGGCTTCGTGCTTGCTCTTCCACATGCGGAAGCCATCGTTGGTCTGCGCACCCCAATACTTCAAGTTGTGGATGACAACTTCGTGGTGCGAATCGTCGCCCTTGACCCGCTCCAGAAGGACTTCGCCTTTGCCATTTTCCATCTTGGCGTGGGCGACGCCAGTCTTTGAGTCCACATTCCATGAGAACGCAGCAGTTTGCACTGCCTTCTTTTGCCAGGGAATGGGATAAAGCTGGCCGAGGACGTCAGCAAGAGCGGCCTGCTGCTCCTTGCCGACGCTGGGATCGAAATTCACCACCAGCCAGGAGTCCTTGCCAGTGCTCCAGTCACTGCCCAGGTCGGTAGCGAGCCAGACCTTGGCGCCATCGAGCTTGGTGTCCTTGTAAAAGCCCTTGTCAACCTTAAGAACGAGGTTGGCGCGGCAGAAATGCTCGTCCATATGATGCTCATCCATATGATTGGTGGAATGGGTGTTGAAGTAGCAGGGACAGAACATGTCGCAACTGCAGGCTTCGATGTAGCTGGCGGTCATATCAAAGTCGGGTTTAGAAGATTTCTCCTGTGCGGCAGAGCTGAAGTAGATGAGGCTAGCAGCAAGCGCAAGGAAAGGAAGCAACAGCAGACGAGGCATACTTCGCATGATCCCTCCAAGGAGAATTGTGGATAACCTCGGCCTAACCGGGTTGAGGGGAGTCTATCCCTCGCATCGACCGGAAGCAAGTTTTCGCTTTCTATTAGTTAGCAGCAGCGATTGGGGCGGGAGTAGCGGCGGTTGAGCTGCTCGACGTAGAACTCGGCCGGTGTGAGGGTATGGGCAGAGGCAGACCGCGTGCCCTTCGAACGGAGATAATGTTCGTAGGCTGCGTCGCCGCACCAATCACGCAGGGCGCGCCAGGCGATGCGTACAATACAACTCAGGCGACTACGGGAAGCGGGCCGTCCAGCGGCCGCTCCTGCTTTAATTTCTGCGTGAGCTGCGATCCGCGCCATCAATCATCTCCGTGGGCCGCGCCGGAGAAATCTTCCGCCCACCGTGTCGCGATATAAGGTGATTCGTGAAGGATCGGCTCGCGGCTGCGTCTGAGAATCGAGTACCACTGGGCAATCGCTTCGACGATGAGAACGAGAATCATCAGCGCAAGAACCGCAGTGACGACGGCATCGAGGCGCTGGTTGAAGATCAGCCGGTGGGTTTCGCCAAGTTTCGCGCCGGGAATCGTCCCAGCGGTGATCTGTGCGGCGAGCGCGTTGGCGTTGGCGAGCAAACCAATTCGCGGACTCGGATCGAAGATCTTGGCATAGCTCGCGGTCATGGTGATGGTCACGAGCGAGGCCATCGGCACAAGCGTAATCCAGATCAGCCGCTTCCTGCCCATCTTCAAAAGGATGGTGGTGGCAACCACAAGCGCAACCGCGGCGAGCAACTGATTGGAAATGCCAAAGATGGGCCAAAGCAAATTGATGCCGCCCAGCGGATCAATCACACCCTGATAGAGAAAATAGCCCCACAAGCCGACGATAACCGCGCTCGACAGCAGAATTCCCGGCATCCAGCCCCTGCGGCCGAACGGCTTCCACAGGCGGCCGCCGAGTTCCTGCACCATGAAGCGCCCTACGCGCGTTCCGGCATCGAGCACCGTAAGGATGAAGAGCGCTTCAAACATGATAGCGAAGTGGTACCAAATGCTGAGCAGATGCGCCCCGCCGATGGTATTCGAGAAAATCTGGGCCATGCCGACAGCGAGTGATGGCGCGCCACCGGCACGGTTCAGCAGCGTTTGTTCGCCTACCGAGCGGGCGAGGTCATTCATCGTTTGCGCGGATAAAGGAAATCCCCAGCTGCTGATCGTCGTGGCGGCCGCGTCAGCAGTGGCGCCGACGATGCTGGCCGGGCTGTTGATCGCGAAATAGACGCCGGGAGTCATCGCGCAGGCAGCGACCATGGCCATCACGCCGACAAACGACTCGAGCAACATCGCGCCATAGCCAATCAAGCGGGCGTGCCCTTCGCGGAGAATCATCTTGGGAGTCGTGCCGGAAGAGATGAGCGAGTGAAAACCGCTAATGGCACCACACGCGATGGTAATAAAACAAAACGGAAAGATTTTCCCGGAAAATACCGGACCGGTGCCGTCGATAAAGCGCGTGAGCGGCGGCATCAGCACTTGCGGCCGAACGAACAAAATTCCCGCGGCGAGCGAAAAGATGGCCCCGGCCTTGATGAAAGCGCTGAGGTAGTCGCGGGGCGCGAGAAGCAGCCAGACCGGTAAAGCAGAAGCAGAAAACGCAGAGATGATGATGGCAAAGGTGATCGCGATGCCGCTCAGGGTAAATATATGAGACCACGAGTGCGAATTGGCGACCCATTGCCCAGCTACGACGGAGAAAAGAACCAGAGCGACGCCCATGATCGATGCTTCCAGCACGCGCCCGGGGCGAACAAAGCGCAGGTACAAGCCCAGCAGGATGGCGATCGGAATGGTCATGGCGAGTGTGAAGGTCGCCCAGGGGGAAGATTTCAGAGCGTTGACAATGACCAGGGCGACCACCGCGAGAAGAATAACCATGATCGCCAGCACCGCAAGCTGCGCAATGAAGCCGCCGCGCTCGCTCACCTCCTCACGCGCCATCTGCCCCAGCGATTTGCCATCGCGGCGAATCGAACAAAACAGGATCACGAAATCCTGCACGCAGCCAGCGAACGCCGCACCAGCAATCAGCCAGAGCGTTCCGGGCAAATACCCGAATTGCGCCGCGAGTGTGGGGCCCACGAGCGGGCCTGGACCGGCAATGGCGGCAAAATGGTGGCCGAAGAGAACCCATTTGTTAGTGGGCACGAAGTCGCGGCCATCGTCATGCCGTTCGGAAGGAGTGGCGCGAGTGTCGTCCAGAGACAGCAACCGGGCCGCAATGAAAGCGGAGTACAGCCGGTAGGCAACAAGGTAGGAACAGAGTGCGGCGATGACAAACCAAATAGCGTTCAGGGTCTCGCCTCGGCGCAGGGCGATGGCGCCGAGTGCGCTTGCCCCCAGGAGCGCGACGCCTGCCCACGCGGTAATTGAGAAGAATCGCCTCATGGCCGGTTCCACAGTGGAAAAAAGAGGATGCAGTAGTTCGGAGGCACGCGCGAAATCCTATGCGAGCGGGCGCGCATCGTCAATCGCGATGCGGATCTCGGGGACGCAATAACACACGTTGAATCTCCTTGTGCCAAGCAAGAACCCCGTTACAATGCTCCAGCAACCCGTACGGATTTTTATTTCAGGAGCACCGGATGCACTTTACTTCCTGCCGATTCGCGGGATTTCTCAGTCTTTTTGCCGGGTTGCTGATGCCGTCGCCGGTACTCGCCCAACAGAAGAATGATCTGCCGCATCCGAAGACCCTCGAGGAATTACAGAAAGCAATGAAGGATGTGCTGGACAGAGAACGTGTGCCGGGAGCGGGAGTGGCGCTGATCGCGAACGGCGATGTTCTGTGGTGCGGAGGGATCGGCAAGGCGGACCTTGCCACGAATCGCGACGTCACTTGCGACACGGAGTTTCGCGTGGGATCCATCAGCAAGACCTTTGTCGCGCTGGCGCTCTTGAAACTTCAAGAAGACGGCAAAATCAACTTGTACGCTCGGTTGCAGGACGTGGCCCCGGAAGTTCCGGTGAAGAACAAGTGGGAATCCACGCATCCGGTGCGCATCGTCAATCTTCTGGAACATACCGCCGGGTTTGACGACACGGAGACCAGCGAGGTCTACAACTTGCGCGATCGCTATGATTTTCCCCTCCTCGATGTTTTCAAACGCTTCCGGAAGCCCCAGGTCACGCGCTGGCCACCGGGCACGCGCACGTCTTATTCGAATCCGGGAAATGCGGTGGCCGGCTACTTGATCGAAAAAGTGACGGGAGAACCTTTCGACAAATTTCTTCGCGAGGCCCTTTTGCGGCCAATGGGCATGGAAGCGGCGGACTTCCGGTTCACCGACGCCAACAAACAATTGCTGGCGACCGCTTACAGCGGCAATCCGCCGAAGGCTGTCGGATATCCGTTCATCTACCTGCGGCCGGCCGGAGATCTGAAAGCGTCGCCGGGCGAATTGGCGAAGCTGGTGCAATTTTTTCTGCGGCGTGGAAAGGCGGGGGAGACGCAACTGGTTAAACCGGAATCGATCCTGCGAATGGAAGCGCCGGAAACCACGCCGGCCGCGAAAAACGGGCTCCGGCTCGGCTACGGCCTGGCGAATTATTCGAGCGTTGAAGG
>QHYF01000420.1 GCA_003224075.1 Acidobacteriota bacterium | reverse complement strand
GCGTGCAGATTTCCCTGGCCATTCGCGACATCGATTTCAATCCGTTCGAGAAGAAGCGGTTGATTGACAAGATGCGCGGCACGGTTGAGCGCCTGCAGTCGCTGGAACGCGAAGCGGGGCGCCTGGAGCGTCGCGCCGACATGGCCAAGGGCGAGGTGGCGGCGGAAGCGCGCAAGGAACTCCGCACGCGCCGCATTGAGCTGAAAGACATCGAAGAGGCCAGCGAAGTCGGTCTCACGGAGCTGAAGCGCACGCTGACGCTGATTCACCGCGGCGAGGCGGAGGCCGAGCAGGCCAAGAAGGAATTGATCGAAGCCAACCTTCGATTGGTTGTTTCCATCGCCAAGAAATACACGAACCGCGGATTGCAATTTCTCGATCTGATTCAGGAAGGTAACATCGGCCTGATGAAGGCGGTGGACAAGTTCGAGTGGCGCCGCGGCTACAAGTTTTCGACGTACGCGACATGGTGGATCCGTCAGGCCATCACCCGTGCGATCGCCGACCAGGCGCGCACCATCCGCATCCCGGTGCACATGATCGAGACTATCAACAAGCTCGTGCGCACGAGCCGCCAGCTCGTGCAGGAGCTTGGCCGCGAGCCCACCAGCGAAGAAATCGCCAAGCGCATGGACATTCCGGTGTCCAAGGTGCGCAAGATTCTGAAGATCGCGCAGGAGCCGATTTCGCTCGAAACGCCCATCGGCGAAGAGGAAGATTCGCATCTCGGCGACTTCATCGAAGACAAGGCTGTGGTATCGCCATCCGACGCGGTCATCAATCTGTATTTGAAGGAGCAGACCTCGTCGGTGCTGAAGACGCTGACGCCGCGCGAGGAGAAAGTCATCAAGATGCGCTTCGGCCTGGACGACGGGAGCGAGCACACGCTCGAAGAAGTCGGCCAGTCGTTCGCCGTCACGCGCGAGCGCATCCGGCAGATCGAAGCCAAGGCGCTGCGCAAGCTGCGCCACCCCTCGCGCTCGCGCAAGCTGCGCGCTTTCCTCGAAGGCCCCTCGCGCGACTATCTCTAGAAGAATCTGAACGGTTTTGAACAAGACGCCTCCGAAAAATCCGGAGGCATGCTCATTTTCGTTTGAATACTTTACCTGGACCGAGAGCTTCCAGGTCTTTTTCGGCGTCCTCCAGCTTGCGAGTACCGCTACAGCCAGTGTCCAGCCGTTTTCCCATGCCGTAGACTAGGAATTTCTCAGCGATCCGGAAGTAGGGACCGCAACCGGTCATGTCTGTTTCTACATTTATTTCGCTGGATTTTATCCCCTTCCAGTAACGCTCGACACGCATCCGGACAATGAAGGCGTTGGAGTATTCTCCGCGCTCGGACTTTGTGGCCTCCCTTACTTCGAGGACTTCCCCGACAAAAACTGCTGTAGCATGATGCATCCTGGATCGCGGGCCGCCGTCTCCATAAATCTCGCAGGTGCATGCGCGAGCCGGCCAAGGTATCAGAGCCAAAGCCAACCCCGGCACCCCGGCTAGAATGAATCGTCTGACAAGCGTGCCCATGACCTTTACGTAGGAAGTTCAACGTAAGCGGAGTAGGTCTGCGGTTCGGGCACCGGTTCGCCTTCTTCGCGCAGGCCATCGAGGTGAAACGCGATTGCTTCCCGCATGTTCTGTTCGACCTCCTCGCGCGTCCGGCCAGTTGAAACGCATCCGGGGAGATCCGGGGAGTAAGCAGAAAATCCTGTCTGCGTCGGTTCGATAACGATTAGATACTTCTTCATAGTTTTAACCCCGCTTGCTTCAGAACGCTATTCAGCGTCCCGGGAGCCAGGTCGTCGCCCGGCTTTCCGGGGACAGTTACCAGACCTAGTTTAACAGGATGTTTGTATTGGCGGTGGCTGCCGCGCGTTCTCACCAGCACCCACCCGTCTTGTTCCAACAGGCGGATGACATCTCTGATCTTCACCGGCCAAAGTTATGCTCTCCCGGAACTCTGGTCAACTCCGGAGATTTTCCTGCGATAGGCAAAGGAATTTCTTCAATATGCTGATGATCCACACGACTATGAAGGTGAAAAACGCCGCAAGGATGTACCACATGCGCGCAGGGTCGGGACGATCCTCCGCGTGCAAATTGGATTGGATGGCGTAATCAAACGCAAAAATCATTACCAAAAAGAGCGCGCAGCCGAACCAGGCAAAATACGAACTCAGCGACTCCACCGTTGCCGCTCGCCGTTCCGACGCGAGCCAGTAGTACTTGTTCGGAAGATTGATCAATCGGATCGACACGGCGGGGATAATGCGCGGGAGCACGAATCCGATGAGGACCGTGAGCACCAAGGTACCCGCGAAGAAACCAAAGAATAGCGGTTTGGTCTGCCAGCCGTTGGATGTGCCTCGGCCATCGAAGTGCGAAGCGACCACGTCCGGCAATTTCAAGTAGTACGAGGAAAAGTGGATGGCCGCGTAAGTCGCCAACACCACGAACAACAATTTGGGCAGTCGCGAGTCCATCATGGAGATTTCTTTGTTTCTGCCTAGCCGATCGTCGCAAAGACTGGCGACAAAACCGGCTTGATATGGCGAATCAGTTAGTGCGGAGATCTCCGAGGCACCGCGGAGCGTTCGGCGCTTTCCGCGGGGCGCCTAATTTCGGATGGCCGCGTACGACCTGTTGCATATTAGAATGGCTGAGAAGAGATGAGATCGAGACAAAAAATTTCTGCTGTAGTGCTGGTGCTGCTCCTGGGCGCCGTTGTCTACGGGCTGATCCGCACCACGGAACCTCCAGCCGCCTCGTCGTCACAGGACAACGGCAAACATGGCGTCCCCTCAAGAGTGCCGCTCGTCGATCAATCGCCTCTGAAGACCGCGCAGCAGCTCGCCCAGCTTGCAACGACTCCCGAAGAGCGGCCTCTCGCGGAAGAAGCGCTGCGCCTGGCGGATCGTGAAGTCGATCTCGCCTTCGCCGCGGCTCTGCGCGATGCCGCCGAGAATCCACCCGTACTGAGTCCCGAGGCCAAAGAGATCGAAGCGCGCCTGCAGAAGGCGCAAAAGCTTTTGAAAGCCGATCAGGCATTGGTGGCGCAACTTACCGATGCGGCAGCGAAAGCGACGGGCGACAAGAAGGAAACATTGGGTGACCAACTGGACCTCGCCAAAGCGGAGTTGGAACTTGACCAGGACGAAGTCGACGACGCAAAGCAGGACTTGATTCGCGCCGGCGGTGACCCGGAAGACCGCATCCAGGAGATGGTACAGGAGCATGAAGCCGCCGCACACGGAAACGCTTCCGCGATTCCCAACACGCCTCCTCCGCCCGAGGAGCGGGGCCTGATCCGTCGTTTTCAGCAATGGTCCGCGCTGCATCAGAAGCAGCTGCAATTGTGGCGTGCGAAGCAGGATTCAGAAGCCGCAGCCTCGGCCCTCACCGCGCAGCACAACGCGCTCGAATCGCGCGTGGACGCGGCGAAACAGGAGTCCCCCGAACTTGCGCATCGTTCGAAGCGCGCAAAGCCGGCGGAATCCCCTTCCCCTCAGCCTGGTCCGCTCACGCGTGCGCCCGAGGACTCAGCGGCCCTCGTCCAGATTACAAAGCAGATCGCGTCCGACCAAAAAGCTCTTGCCACATTCGACAAGCGAATTGACACGCATAAACAGCTCGCAGACGTCTACAGAAAGTGGATCGACGTCATCGCCGCAAAACAGCGCACGGTCATCAATCACGCTCTGCGCGGCATCCTCGTCATCCTGGCAATCGCGCTGATCGCCCTCTACTTCGGCACATTGATGGACAAGGTGGTCAACCGTCTCCCCATGGACCGGCGGCAGATCCAGACGCTCCACGCCGTAACCCGCGTAGCGCTTCAAATCGTCGCGCTGCTCTTTATTCTCCTGGTGATTCTGGGCCCGCCGGGACAACTCGGAACGTTCCTCGGGCTGGCCGGCGCGGGTCTCACCGTTGCGCTCAAGGATTTCATCGTTGGCTTCATCGGCTGGTTTGTGCTGATGGGAAAAAATGGAATTCGCCTGGGCGATTGGGTGGAAATCAACGGCGTGACCGGCGAAGTCGTCGAAATTGGCCCGTTCCACACCGTGCTGCTCGAAACCGGCAACTGGACCGATTCCGGCCATCCGACGGGGCGACGCGTGACCTTCACGAACAGTTTCGCGATTGAGGGTCACTACTTCAATTTCTCGACCTCGGGCCAGTGGCTCTGGGATGAACTGCAAGTGATTCTGCCGGCGGGACAGGATCCCTATCCCATGATTGAAGAGATTCGCAAGAAAGTGCTCGATGCCACCAAAGAGAGCGCCAAGCAAGCCGAAGACGAGTGGCGGCGGGCATCGCGTTCGCGGGAAATGAGCTCTTTTTCGGTGGCGCCCGCCCT
>QHYF01000414.1 GCA_003224075.1 Acidobacteriota bacterium | reverse complement strand
AGTCCTTTCCGCTTTTCTATCCCTTCGAAGCTCATTTCGGGAGCCTCGGTGCGTATCTCGGAAACGATGGCTTCTTGGGGACTCAATGCATCTCGCCGCCGTCAAATCCGGGAGGTCCCGGCCCCGCCGGCTGTCAGCATCCCGGCTCAATTTTCTTCGAACGCTTTAACGCCGCCTCCAATTTCACCGAACCGACCATCAACCCCGTCGCCTTTCAAGGCACTTCGATTCCAGTGGCGATCCGGAATCAAGCGGAAGGAACTCTCGACCATAGCTACGACGGCCTCTACATTCAGGACAAATGGCGCGCCACCAATCGCCTGACCGTGAATGGCGGCCTGCGCTGGGAATGGGAAACATGGCCTTCGAATGTCCTTAACACCCAATGGAGAAATTTTGATCCGCGCCTCGGCATGGCGTACAACGTCGGCACCAAACACCACGTCGTCGTGCGCTCCGGCTTCGGCCTCTTTCACGGGATGATCCCGGCGCCGCTGCTCGCTTGCCAGCGGCCCGTCTGTGGCGGCGTCCAGGGAAAATTTCCCGGACGTCCCTTCGAGGATTCGCTGAACGCGGCGACGCGGGCCTTTGCCTTCGGCAGCGATCCGGCCACCATGGCTTCGCTGCTTCACTCGCTCGCCATCAACGGCACTTACCCGCCTATCGCTCTTGACGTGGTCGCTGTACGTTTCGTTCAAAATCACCAGAATCCTTACGGTATTCAGGCGAGTCTCGCTATCGAATTCGAACCCTTGCCGGACACCTCGGTCAGCCTGAGCGTTCTCCATGTGCGCGGCGTTCACCTCGGCAGCTTCTTCAACGTGAACCAGCCCGACCCCACGGCCACGGTTACGCTCCACGACTCGCAGGGACGCACAGGCCCGAAAAACGTTTATTGTTCCTTTGTTCCGGCTTGTCCGTTCACGCCTACCATCCGTCAATTCCCATTCGGGATCTATTTTGAGGCTACCTCCCGCTGGGACTCCGTCTACGACGGTTTTCTTCTGAGTGTAAACAAGCGGCTCAGTCACAACTTCGCTTACGGAATTAGCTATACGCTTGCCAAGAGCATCGACGATGGCCCCAACCCCAGCTTCGTGCTCGTCCCCCAGGACAGCCAGAACTTCCGCGCCGAGCGCGCCCTCTCGAGCGACGATGTTCGCCAGCGCCTGGTGCTCAATGGCACGATCTCGACTCCCAATAGCTGGGGCACCGTCGGGCGGGATTTCCTCTTCGCCGTAATCACCACCATTCAGTCGCCGCTGCGCTTTACTAAATTCGCCGGTTTTGACGCCAATGGCGACATCTTCGACAACAACGACCGCGTCGGCATCGAACCGCGCAACACCTTTGTCGGAGACAATTTCCGTTCCGTGGACGTGCGCGTCTCCCGCAAGTTTGCCTTCCGCGAAAGACGCAGCCTCGAACTCATCGCCGAGGCCTTCAACTTTTCCAACACACTGAACGTTCGTTACTTCAACACCGTTTACGGTGCTTCGGATTTCTGCCCCTTGAATGCAGCCGCCTTCGGCTGCGCCGGCCCCACTTCCAACCCGGAAGGTTCCCCGAACGCTCTTTACGGTACGCCGCGCGCCGTCAACAATCCGCGCCAGATTCAATTGGCTCTGAAGTTCAATTTCTGATCGTCTTCTTGGCATCTCGTGAAGTCCGGCGGTGCCCCGCAAGCCGTCGCCGGACTTGAAATCTTCGAAACGAACCATGACCTCCATTGAATCTTCTCCCGGCTGGCATTCCACTCAAACCGCAAACGCATCGTTCGAACCTCTTGGTGCCCGCCGCCTTTTCCTTCTTGGAGGCATCGGGCTGATCCTCGTCGGCATGCTCTTCGGCGATATTTTTGCCGTATTTGTCCTTCATCAAAACGCTGCAAAAGTGGGTGCAAACCTCGCGAGGGCAGCGCATGCCGCATTGGCAGGAAATTCATTTGCAGTTCAAACAAATTTCCAAAACGTCGGGAAATTCCTCGAGAATCGCGGCACCAAAGTGGACACGCACGTCCACATGACCGGCTTCGGTTATCTCGCCCTGCTTTTAGCCTTGGTTGAACCGTGGATCGCGTTAACCCCGCGCGCAAAGCGTGGAATCACCTGGATCTTCTTGGTCGGCGCGGGGCTCCTTCCCGTGGGCGTGTTCCTGATTCATTATGTCGGACTTGTTTACAGTCCGTTCGAATCGATCGGTTGGGCCAGCATCGCCGCCGATTTCGGCGGCTTCCTTGTGATGATTGCCACTCTTGCCTGTCTCGCGGGCCTGTGGCGGAAC
>QHYF01000413.1 GCA_003224075.1 Acidobacteriota bacterium | reverse complement strand
GAAAGACCTTTGTGGTGGTGGACTCGGCGATGAACGACTTGATGCGCCCGACTCTCTACGGGGCGATCCATCCAATCACGAAGGTCACGCGGGGAAAAAAGGGAAACGGCGACACGCGCCGGCGGGTCGACATCGTTGGCCCAGTTTGCGAAACGGGCGACTGCTTTTTGCGGGATTGGCCGCTTGAGGAAGTGAAGACAGGCGACCTGCTCGCGATTTGGGCCACGGGCGCGTATGGAATGAGCCAAGCTTCAAACTACAACGCGCGACGCCGGCCAGCGGAAGTTCTCGTAGAAGAGAACCGCTTGCGGCTAATCCGCCGGCGTGAAAGGCAGGAAGATTTGCTGCGCACAGACGTACTGGCCTAGTTTTTTCCGGCTTCGTAAACGACTTTTCCGCCCGCAATCGTGCACCCGACAGGACTAAGCATCCCCCCATTTCAACTTGCTGCGCAAAATCTCGAAATAGGATTTCTTTGGGGGTTGGATAAGCTTCAAAGGCTCTTTCGCACGGGAAATGCGAACATGATCGGCGGGCTGAAGAGGAATTCCTCGCTGGCCATCAAGGGTCAGAAAGACGGACTCGGTGTCAGCGGAGAGTTTCATCTCGATGGAAGACGAATCGCGAATTACGAGCGGACGGTCGCTAAGCATGTGGGGACAGATGGGAGTGATAACGAAGGACTCGACCGCGGGGTGCACGATAGGTCCACCGGCGGAAAGGGAATAAGCAGTGGAGCCGGTGGGGGTGGCCACGATCAATCCGTCGGCGCGGTAGCGGCAGACAAACTCGGAGTTAATGATCAGATGCAGCTCGATCATTCGAGCCAGCGCGCCCTTGTTAATCACTGCATCATTCAGCGCCGATTGATTTTCGATTACTGACCCAGCGCGTTCGAGTTGGACCTGCAGCATGACACGCTGGCTGACCGAAGAACGGCCAGTGAGAGTGTCCTCGAGCGC
>QHYF01000412.1 GCA_003224075.1 Acidobacteriota bacterium | reverse complement strand
GAGTAAAGCTGGTGAGAAAACCAAGGCTCCCCATGTTGATGGGTAAGATCGGAATACTGCGTGATGCGGCCAGACGCGCGGCGGCAAGCATGGTGCCGTCGCCTCCGAGAACGAGCAGGAGTTGCGAAGAGTCGGCCACGAGTTGACGGGTCCGACCTTTCGAGGTATCCGGCAACGAGCTGGCTGTCTCTTCGTCATAGACGGCCGAGACTCCTCGCGCTTCGAGCCATTT
>QHYF01000421.1 GCA_003224075.1 Acidobacteriota bacterium | reverse complement strand
CACATCGTCCACGCGGCCCCGCTCGCCCTTCCAATCCGGATCTTCCCACGGGCGGCTCACCGTGGGTATATATTCGAACCACGGAGCCTCTTGCGCGTAGCGTTCGAATTCTTCTCGATAACCGAACTCCCAGGACCGGCTCGCCCCCTGCAAGCAGAAAAATTTGTGGTTCCCGGGCATGGGACTGCCTCCCTTTTTCCAGTCGCGATACAGCGTTCGAACGTAACTGACAAAGGGCGCAATCCCCGTCACGGTGGAAACCAGCAGGTGATTCGAACGGCCGCTGCGCAAATCCAAAGTAAACCTTCCCTTCGCGATCTTGCGGCACAGCAGCGTGTCCCCCTTATGCAGCCTGCTAAGATCCGGAGTGAGAGCACCCTGGGGCACCAACTCGAAGAAAAACTCCAGCGAGTCTTCATACGGAGACGATACGATTGAATAAGCTCTTTCGGTCCGCTTGCCGTCCTGCTCGATTCCCAGCGTCGCGTACTGTCCCGCCCGGAATTCGAATGGTCCGCCTGGGTCGACGCGCAAGGTCCATAAATCGGGCGAAATGTCACGACGCTCGAGAATCCGCGCTAGATAGTGCTTGTCCGCGGAAGGGGCCATCCCCTCATTCTCCCATTTCATGCGAATCGGATTCAGCAGAAAAAGCAACGGTCGGAGCCGACACCGGCTCCGCCCGGAGCGTCGATCGCCCGGCTCAGTTCATTCGTAGGCGAGGGCGACAACCGGATCGTAGCTTGCGGCCCGCAGCGCCGGATACACGGCACCCATGGCAGCTCCTATGAGTGCGAGCACGACAGCAGAAAATATCCACGCCGGTGAGATCAGAATGGTGAGCCCAGGATTGGCCTGTTTCAAAATCACCTGAGTCGTAAAAGTAAGCGCGATGCCCAGAACGGTTCCCATCAACGTCAGAATAAGAGTCTCCCCAAGCAACATGCGAACCACGTCGAATCGGGAAAATCCCAGCGCTTTCAAAATGCCGATTTCCCGAGTGCGCTCCATCACCATGGTGTGCATGTTCAAGAGGACCACGAGAAAACTCACCATGAGTCCCAACGCCACCATCGTCCGTGTGAATGGCCGGAGCTGCGGCAAGTTCGACGAAGTCATCAGCGACACGTATTCCGACAGGGAGCGGACGCTGTTCTGCGGCATCAACTTGAGAATCTGCGCGCGCGTTGCTTCCGTATCTCCTTTGCTTCTGACATAAAACATCGAAACGCGCTTTTCCGCTCCGGCAATTTCCTGCGCCGTCCGGATGGGAATGAAAAAACGCGCGCCTTTCCCATGCGCGACGATCCCACAAACTGTAAACGCATGATTCAACAAGGTGATGTGGCTGCCCACCTTCAAGTGACGCGTCTGGGCGATGATATCGTCCGCGATTACCTCGTCCGGCCCTTCGAAGGGCCGGCCATCGCGGAAGAGGAATCCCTTGCTAAGAGCGTTGAAACGCTTGTAGTCGATGCCGTAGACCATCACCAAGTTCTTCGGTTCCGTGAGGATGACTGTAGGCGCGACGTCATCCACACCGCTCACGGCTTCAAGCTGTTCGCCGAGCGACTCCTGCATCACGGCACTTGAAAACGCAAAAAAGATGGAAGAATTGGGCGGCTGCACCAGGATATCTGCGCCGACTCCTTCGACGCGCTTTCCCCATTCAGAAACCACTCCGGATGTGAGACCAACGATCAGAAGCACGAGAATCACTTGAATGGCGATGGCGATCACACTCAGAAGACTTCGCAGCGGGCGGACAGCGATGCTGCCCCAAAACATTTGCGCGAGGGAGAACGGTCCGTCGTAGGTTTCTGTCATCGAGCCCAACTGGATTTGTACTCTATCATTCCCATTTTGTCATGGTCAAAATTGCCGGGGCGGCGGAGCAAGCCGCGTGCCGAATTTGCAGAAGAACATTTCTGGTCTGTTAAGTTTTCAACACAAGTGTTAATAAAGTTGTGGAAATCCTTCTGCCACTCCCAGCTAACTTCTCCCCCTTCAACATTCTTCCTCGCTTTGCACCAATTCCGGGCAATGCGTTTTCTTCCGCGCAGATTTCTGTCCGATTTGACGTTTGATGCGTCGCCAAAAGCTGTCGGGAAGAAAATTTCCGCACAATGCAGTCGAAAGAAGTTCTTTCTTTACTATCGGCATTCAACTTTCCGCTGTTAAGTACGGCTCAGTACCACTTCGGAGGCTTTTCAAGAT
>QHYF01000418.1 GCA_003224075.1 Acidobacteriota bacterium | reverse complement strand
TCCGGCGACCGTGGTCGGCGTGTTGGTCGCGGACAAGACCTATCCAGATCCAAACTATGGAACAAATCTGAAGTCGTTTCCGGGAATGAATTATTCGGACAAAACGATCTTCGCCAATCAAGAGATGCCGGAGGGCAGCCCTTTTCGTTGTTCGTGGTGGTACCGGACAGAATTCACGGTGCCGGCAGCCAAAGTTGGAAAAAGCGAGTGGCTGAATTTTCTGGGAATTAATTATCGCGCGAACGTTTGGATCAATGGGCAGAAGGTGGCGGATGCCGGCGAAGTGGCCGGCACCTACCGGTCATTCGAATTCAACGTAAGCAACTTTCTGAAGCCTGGAAAGGCGAACGCGGTGGCGGTCGAAGTGTTTGCCCCCGCGAAAGACGATCTGGGGATCACCTGGGTGGACTGGAATCCGACGCCTCCCGACAAAAACATGGGCATCTGGAAAGAAGTATTTCTGACGTCGAGCGGGAAAGTGGCAGTGCGGAATCCATTTGTGGTTTCGAAGCTAGGCGCCGAATACAAAACGGCCGAGTTGACGGTCAGCGCGGAATTGCGAAACGTTTCGAACGGTCCAGTAAAAGGCACGCTGCGCGCGAAACTCGAAGGCATCCAGTTGCAACAACCCGTGGAACTGAGCGGCGGCGAATCGAAAGTCGTTAAGTTCACGCCGGAACATTTCGCGAAACTCAGGCTGGCGCATCCTCGCTTGTGGTGGCCCTATCAGATGGGGACGCCGAATCTTTACACGGCCAGCCTGTCATTCAAAATGGGAAAGCAAATATCGGATTCCGCAAGCGTCACGTTCGGAATTCGAGAAGTGACGTCGGAACTCACGGAAAAGGGGCACCGGCTGTTCAAGGTCAATGGCCGAAAAGTATTAATACGCGGTGCGGCTTGGGCGCCCGATCTCCTTTTCCGATGGTCGTCCCCAAGACTGGATGCGGACCTTGCATACGTGCGAGACATGGGGATGAACGCGATCCGGCTGGAAGGGCGCTTGGATCGCGACGAATTCTTCGAAAAAACGGACCGGCTCGGAATTCTGGTCATGCCCGGCTGGACGTGCTGCGACGCTTGGGAGCGCTGGAAGATCTGGCAGGACGATCAAAACAGAATTGCGGCAGCTTCGTTGAGGGACCAGATCACCCGGCTGCGAAATCATCCGAGCGTCTTTGTTTGGCTCAACGGGAGCGACAATCCACCTCCCGCGGATGTCGAAAGAATGTACCTGGACATTGAGAAAGAGTTGGAGTGGCCAAATCCCGTGGTCTCGTCAGCCTCGGAACACAAGACAACGGTCACGGGAGAATCGGGAGTGAAGATGACCGGCCCATACGAGTACGTGCCGCCGGTGTACTGGTTAGCGGATACGCTGGCTGGCGGCGCTTACGGCTATAACACGGAGACAAGTCCGGGGCCGGCCATTCCCCCTCGAGAATCCCTGGAAAAATTCATTCCCCAGGATCACCTCTGGCCCATCGATGAGGTATGGAATTTTCACGCCGGTGGCGAGCGGTTCACAACCGTGGATATTTTTACCGATGGTCTGAACCGGCGTTACGGCCAGGCGGCTTCCCTTGATGATTACGAGCGCAAAGCCCAGGCACTGACCTATGACGGCGAGCGCGCCATGTTTGAAGCTTACGCGCGCAACAAATACACCTCGACCGGCGTGATTCAGTGGATGCTGAACAACGCCTGGCCTTCGCTGATCTGGCATCTCTACGACTACTACCTTGTCCCTGCGGGCGGATACTTCGGCACGAAGAAAGCCTGCGAGCCGGTGCACGTGCAATACTCGTATGACGATAACTCCGTG
>QHYF01000417.1 GCA_003224075.1 Acidobacteriota bacterium | reverse complement strand
GACGGCTTCCGGCTGGCGACGGGGCAAGTGGCCGGATTCCATTGTGTCATTATCACGGCATCGACGGACCGGGGTGTCCTTTACGGCGTATTCGCGGTGCTGAGCAGGATCGCGCGGAGCGAATCCATTGCAGCACTGAATGAAGTGCAGGAGCCTTATGCTCCGATACGCTGGGTAAACCAGTGGGACAATTTAGACGGCCGGATTGAGCGCGGATATGCCGGGCGATCTATCTTTTTTGAGAATGGCAGCGTTCGCGCGGACCTGAAGCGCGTTCGTGATTACGCTCGTTTGCTTGCCTCCGTCGGGATCAATGGATGCACCATCAATAATGTCAACGCCGATCCACGCATTCTGGAAGACGGCTTTCTTCCGCAACTCGTTCGAATCGCCAATGTGTTTCGCCCGTGGGGCGTCCGGCTATCTGTTGCCGTCGATTTAAGCAGCCCCAAACGGATCGGTGGCCTGGATACGTTTGATCCGCTGGATTCTCGCGTTACCGAATGGTGGCGCAAGAAAGTTGACGAGATTTACCAGCAGATTCCCGATTTCGGCGGATTTGTCGTAAAAGCGGATTCCGAGGGCCGGGCCGGTCCCTCGACCTACGGCCGGACGCCCGCAGAGGCAGCCGACGTGATCGCGCACGCGCTTGCGCCGCATGGCGGGATCGTTTTCTACCGGGCGTTTGTCTATAACCACCATCTTGATTGGCACGATCCCAAGAATGACCGGGCCAAAGCTGCCTACGACATTTTTCATCCGCTCGACGGCAAATTTGCGGACAACGTCATCATCCAGATTAAATATGGCCCAATCGACTTCCAGGCGCGCGAACCAGTTTCGCCGCTTTTCGGCGGGCTTGAGAAAACGAACCAGGCGATCGAGCTGCAGATCACCCAAGAATATACGGGGCAGCAACGGCATCTGTGTTTTCTTCCTCCCATGTGGAAAGAGGTCCTGGATTTCGACCTGCACGCGGGCGGAGACAGCGCGCCGATGAAAGACCTCGTAGCTGGCCGCACGTTTCATCGCCCCTTGGGCGGGTTCGTTGGCGTCGCAAATGTTGGGATGGACCTAAGCTGGATGGGACATCCTTTAGCCATGGCGAATCTCTATGGATTCGGGCGTCTGGCGTGGGATCCCAATCTGAGCGCGAGGACGATCGCTGAAGAATGGACGCGACTCACCTTTGGGAACGATGCTACCGTGATGCGGGCCATCTCAGACATGCAGTTGGCATCGTGGCACACCTATGAGAGCTACACCGGGCCGTTGGGCGCGCAAACTTTGACTGACATTCTCGGCAGCCACTACGGACCTGGAATCGAGTCGTCAGAGCGCAATGGCTGGGGCCAGTGGCATCGCGCCGACCATGAGGGAATTGGGATGGACCGATCCGTGAGCACGGGAACAGGCTTTGCCGGACAATACCGCGCGCCCGTGGCCGCGCAGTACGAGTCCCTGGAAACTACTCCCGACGAGCTGCTGCTGTTTTTCCATCATGTGCCGTACACCTATGTGCTGCATACGGGAAAGACGGTGATCCAGCACATTTACGACTCTCATTATGAAGGGGCCGAAAGCGCCGCGGATTACGTCCGGCAGTGGAAGTCAATCAAAGGCCGCGTCGATGAGCAGCGTTATGCCGATGTGTTAGCGCGCCTTGAGTACCAGGCGGGGCACGCGATCGTCTGGCGGGATGCTATCTGCAACTGGTTTTTCCGCGCGTCAGGGATTCCTGATGCCAAGGGCCGCGTGGGACTTCACGCTGAACGGATTGAAGCCGAAGCCATGCAGCTCCAGGGTTACACGCAGGTGGATATCATTCCATGGGAAGACGCTTCCGGAGGCAAGGGAGTTGAATGCACGCGGCCGGAAGGCTGCACAGCCTCATTCCGGTTTTCGAACAAACCAGGATGGTACGACATCAACGTCGAATACTTCGACCTGACCAAGGGTGAATCGACGTTTCGCGTTTACGTCGGTGGCCAGTTGGTGGACGAATGGGTAGCCAACGATCACCTTCCCACGATGCATCTGGGAGGCGACTCTTCCACCCGGCGCCGAATCACAGGTCTGGCGCTGCGCCCGGGCGATGAAATCCGCATCGAGGGAATCCCCGATGGCGAGGAACGCGCGCCACTGGACTACGTCGAAATTCACTCCAGACCTCGATCGTCGAAGAGCTGCAGTGGATGCGACGTGCGATGAAGCAAGAAGTCTTCCTCAAAAGCCGCCAAGCATACGAACCCGGAAGGAGTTAGTCCGAAGGAATAGCGAGCCCCAAGGGGAAGGGGGTTTGTTCCAGAAAACTTGTTCTTGACAATGTGGGAAAACCGCGGATATAGTTCGGGCCGCGAATTTAATGCTCCGCAGCGCTTTTTTGCATCGTTAATTGCGAGAGAATATTGGCTAGGCTCATGTGATGAACGCGGATTATTTGACTTTTCGTATAGTTCGGGTCACAAATTAAATGCGCCGAATTGAATTCACCAATACTCAGGTGGCTTCGAGCGAAACGGCTCGTGACATCAATCGCGGCGTTGTCCTGAACCTGATTCGGCGCCGGCAGCCCATTTCGCGAGCGGACTTGGCTCGCGTTTCTGGATTACAGCGAAGCACGGTTTCCCTCATCACCGAACAGCTTATTCGTGAGCGTTGGGTTGTCTATGGACACACAGGGCGGTTGCCTCGAGGGCGAAGGCCGACGTTTCTGCGTTTGAACGAACAACGCGGAATTCTTGTGGCGGACCTTCGGCCAACGCAGACGACACTAGGTGTAGCGGACGTGAACGGGCGGCTACTGTCGCAGGAGGTCATGCAGACACCTCCCAGTCCGCGAGACACGGCGGAACATCTGGCGGCAAGAATTCGGCACCTGATGCAAGTTCATCGGGACTTGGTCTTCGAAGGGGTCGGAATCAGTTTGCCCGGCCGATTCGACCTGGAAACGCAGCGCGTGGTCTTCGCCCCGAACTTGAAGTGGCCCGATTTTGATTTCAAGGCGGCGATCGAGCAGGCAACCGGAATGCGGGTCGAGCTCGAAAACGCAGCCAACGCTTGTGTGCTCGCGGAAGTGTGGTTCGGGCACACGGAAAAAGTTCGTGATTTGGTCGTCGTAACCATTTCCGAGGGCGTTGGTACCGGCGTCTTTATGAACGGACAATTGGCCCGGGGACTCCACGGGATGGCTGGCGAATTCGGCCATGTCTCCCTGGATCCCCTCGGCCCTCCTTGCAGTTGTGGCGGCCGCGGTTGCTGGGAGGTGTACGCCTCAAACCGAGCCGCTTTGCGGTATTACCACGAGTCAAGCCAGGCTTCCGACCGTCTTAGTTTTCAGGGTCTGCTGGCTCTGGCCGAAGCCGGCGACTCGCTCGCCTTGAAGGCCCTGGACCGTATGGCGCACGCCATCGGAAGCGGAATGCGAATGATCGTTGCGAGCCTTGCTCCCGAAGAGATCGTGATTGTCGGCGAGTTTATGAAGCATTGGCCGCGATTTGGCCCAGTCATCGAAGCGGAGGTGGCGGCCGGCGCGTTGGTCGGCATGCCGCCTCGCGTAAGGCCCGCCGCGGAGCCGGGCATGGCGCGTCTTCGCGGGACAGTCGCGCTGGTGCTACAAAAACATTTTGGTCACGGTGTCCGAACAGCGGAGGAAGAGAGGCCACAGGCAGTGGCTTTATGAGCCGGCGAACGGGGCTTCCGGCCGCAAGCGCGTAAAGCACCGAACGAATTTGCCGGTCGAGGCGGCACAGAACAGCAGCGGATAGGAGGTTTCATGTCAAGCGGGACTGTGTTACGCAAGACTGATCTGGCAAGCATGAATCTTAGACGGGCCGGAGTAGTGTGTTGTGTCGTCCTACTGTTTCTGACGGCCCTTTCGACCGCGGCTCGGGCACAGGTGCTCTACGGCTCGCTCACGGGGAACGTTACCGATCCGTCGGGCGCGGCTGTGCCGGGCGTTCACGTGGAAGCGCTCAACGTGAAAACCGGAGTCACTCGAGAGGCCGCGTCGGACGCGAGCGGCATTTATTTATTTAACGAACTCCAGCCGGGTACATACAGAGTGACCATGTCAGCGACGAACTTCGGTACGAAGGTGACGGAGAACGTGCTGTTAGAAGCGAACGCCACTCGGCGCGTGGATGTACAGCTTCAACTGTCGCAGCAGGTCGAGACGGTTACCGTCAGCGCTACACAGCAATTGTTGCAGACCGACCGCGCCGACGTTCATACAGACTTGAATACGCGGGAAATCTCGGACTTGCCGATTCTTGCCACGCTGCGGATTCCCGGCGGCCGAGTTGGCTTCCTGGGAGAAAACAACTCGGCCGCCGGGAATCCGCAGCGTGCAATGACGGCGAACGTCAACGGTCTGTCGATCAATAACAACAACACGCGGATTGACGGTGCCACAGACACCTATACCTGGTTGCCGGCGAACGTCGCCTACATCCCGTCCGCCGACGCGATCGAGTCGGTGAATGTGGTCACGAACAACTTTGACGCCGAGCAGGGAATGGCAGGAGGAGCGGCGGCAAACGTGACGATCAAGTCGGGCACAAATCAGTTTCACGGGACTGCTTACGAGTACCACACGGACAACGCTCTTCGGACGAGGAACTACTTCAGACCTGCGGCTGTCCAGCCGGTGAAGCCAAAAAACATCTTCAACCAGTACGGCGGAACTTTCGGCGGTCCTATCAAGAAAGACAAACTGTTTTTCTTTGGGGCTTATGAAGGCACCAAAATCCGCACAGCTGGTGGGGCCTCGAAAAGCGTCGCGCCTACCTCGATCCGGAACGGCGACTTCTCAGCGCTCTTGCCAGCCGTTGGCTCCATCATTCCAGGTTCTGTTACCACCGCAAATCCCGCGGGCGTCGCATTTGTTGATTGCAATGCCACGCCAGCCGGGGGGTGCATTTACGACCCGAACACCGGCAAAGCCGACGGCAGCGGCCGCACCGCCTTTCCGGGGAATATTATCCCCTCCAATCGGCTTGATCCCGCGGCAACGACGATGGTTGGGCTAATCCCTCAGCCGAACGTGGGCGACCCCAGTAACGCAGCCAATATTTCGAACAACTACATTCCGGTTGGAGCTCCTCAGTATAATCTCAGTCGAATTGACGCGAAGGTCAACTATGTGCCAAACAAGAAGTCCATGGTGTTCGGCAGGTACAGCATTTCGCCTTCATTCATCTTCGACCCACCGGCTCTGGCAGGGGCAGGCGGAGACGCGACCGGCGGCGGCCAGAACGGTAATGCGTTCAGCAGGACGCAAAGCGTAGCGATGGGAGGAAGCTACCAGATTAGTTCGAACATGTTGTGGGATGTGAACGCCGGTTATACCCGGTTGCGTCTCAACGCTGAAAACGTGGACATTGGCACGAACTTTGGGCTGGACACCTTACACATTCCCGGTACGAACGGCACCGACCCCATCTACGGCGGAATTCCGGCGTTCCAGATCTCAGGCTGGGCCAATCTCGGGAACGCCAACACCGGCAATCCGTTTATATTCCGGGACAATCAGTACGTGGCCAATACAAATCTGGAGTGGACGAAAGGGCGGCACGATCTGCGTTTCGGGTTGGAGTACTATCACAGCGGGATCAACCACTTCCAGCCACAAGGCGGGACATTTGGCACACCGCGCGGCACCTTCGGATTTGACGGAAGCGTGACCGCTCTGTTCGGCGCGCCGAAGTACGCAGCGGCGAATGCCTATAACAGTTTTGCCCAATTTTTGCTCGGTCTCCCTCAAAGGGACGGCAAGGTCGTCCAGAACATTAATCCGAACGCGCTGCGGTTCACCACCTGGGCGTGGTATGCGCGGGACCGGTGGCAAGTGAGTCCCAAGCTGACCTTTACCTATGGTTTGCGATGGGAGTACTACCCCTTCGCGAGAAGCGACCACACAGGCGCGAAATACTTTGATCCCACAACGGGAAACGTTTTCATTGGCGGAGTTGGCTCCGTAGCAGAGGATGATGGTGTTGATGTCGGACACGGGCTGTTTGCCCCGCGCGTTGGCATCGCTTACCGACTTGGGAGCAAGACTGTTATTCGGGCGGGCTACGGAATC
>QHYF01000416.1 GCA_003224075.1 Acidobacteriota bacterium | reverse complement strand
TCCATTTTTGGCAGCAGTTTCGCGCCGTCGGCGAGCCTCACAGGCACCAATGCGAATCTCGCTCCGTTCCCGGGACTCGTCACGGGGATAACCCTGATACCCTTCACCGGCCTGGGGTCAGGTGTCATTCGCTTGCCAAACAATGCGGGTACGACAACGGTGGCAAACCCTTTCCATCGCGGGTATGCGGAGTCCTACAACCTGATTGTGCAACGTGAGTTTGCTGGTTTTGTGGCCGAAGCTGGCTACGTTGGAACTCGTGGGATTCGCATACCTTTGGGCCTTAATATCAACCCTGCTCCCGT
>QHYF01000411.1 GCA_003224075.1 Acidobacteriota bacterium | reverse complement strand
GAGAAAGCCCTCTCGCAAGTGCGGAACTGGAAGATGCGGCCGGCGATTGGCCCGAGCGGGAAGCCCGTCAACTGCCGCGTGCAGATCGAAGTCACCTTCCACCTCTACTGATTCCTTTCATTGTCGCGACGCTTTTCCGCAGCGGTGGTGTCTCTTTTCGATTTGATTGGCGTGTCCGGGCAACCAATCTGATGGGCTCCGCTTCTCATCACGCATTCGCCGTTCGCCTCCACCCGGCATTCGGCCAAACTCGGAGGCGTGCGCGGAGGCCAGCCCATGCGCGATCCGCTTTCGCGGTCCTTCTCTTCCCTTCAGTCATCACAAGAATCCTGGCTCAACCGGGTGCGGGATAATTTTCATCAGCTCCTCACGTCCGTTCGCATCTCCCCTTCTTCGGCGAACGGCACACCTATTCACTTATTGCGATTGGAAAGGTCCGCACGTGGCGGCCAGGCGCAGAGCATCTCGCTCTTGATGCACGCAACGATCCTGGGCGCTCTGGCCCTTTTAGCCTTCCAACCGCCCAACCAAAGGCCGGACCGCCTGCCACCTGGCGTGAAGATTTCCGGACATTTCCCGGCACCCTCGGACTTGCTGCATTCCCTTCTGGGACACCACCCGTCGAACGGCAGCGGCAGTGGAAGCGGCCATGGTCTTCTTCCACCCACTCAGGGGAACCTGCCACCGCGTTCTTCTATTAAGCTTCTAAAACCTACTCTTCCACAAAACCTTAAGCCCGAAATCCCCATTCCGCCGACAATCCTGGACACATCTGCTCCCCGCATCCTGATGGCGGTGGACAGTATTGGCTTGCCTTGGAAGTCAGAGCGAACAAATTCACCCGGAAACAAGACTGGCAACACCATCGGCGAGGGTCCCGACGGTTCTATCGGTAGCTCCCCGGGTGATCAGGCTGGCCGCGGCCCGACCCCGGGATTTTATCAGGCGGGCGTAACGTTGCCGAAGTGCGCGTATTGTCCGGATCCCCAATACACGGACGAAGCCCGCGAAGCCAAGTTGCAAGGTACCGTGACGTTGCAAGTGTTGGTCGGCACCGACGGGCGCGCCTCGCAAATCCACATTGTCAAAGGAATTGGTCTGGGCCTCGATGATCGCGCCGCGCAATCCATTCGAGGCTGGAAATTTGTGCCGGCACGGGACGCGGCGCACCGCGCGGTTCCCACCTGGGTCACCATCGAAGCCGTCTTCCGGCTGTTCTAGACAGGTAGGCGGCGGCGCAGTAACATTTTCAGTCGTGGGATACGAATTCACGGAGTACGAGCAAGAACCGGAACCGCAGGCGTCCTCTGCCCGAGGAGGCGGTCCACCTTCCAGATTCACCGCGGCTGGCGTGTTCGATCCTCCCGTGCCGCCAAAAAGGCCGCCCGGACCCATCCCTACAACCCCGGCTTCCTTGATGTTCCATATCCTTGCGAGACTGCTCCTTGTGGGGCTGGCGGCCTCAATTCTTTTCATGCTATTCGCGAAGCACTAATCAATCCAACAAGCGAGATTCCGGCCCTGCTGCATCGACTCCAAACAATCTGCTACGATTCCGGCATGAGAAAAGCGGCGACTTTCACCATTGGCACCATTGGCATCACGCTGTGTGTTTTTTCCATTGTGTGCGGGGCGCGGGCGCAAAGCGCCGCGGGCACGCTGGAATTGGCGGCGCGGATTACGCCCACGGCGGCGCGGCCAGAACCGGTGCGCCAGTTTACGTTTTACATCCTCACCAGGAGCTACGCGGAAATCGTCAAGGAAGTAGGAGAGAAAGACGCACCGCCCGCGCGGAATGAATTCATCGACAGCCTGAAGGTTTCTCCCGAGCTGCGCGCCTGGTTGAAGAGCCATGACGTTCTCGACCTCACAACGCCGGACATGGACCAACTGCTCACCCCGGATGACATCATCCATACGCCGGAGTTTCTGCTGGCCTACCAGCGCTCGAACAGCGGCGGCGTGACCAGCGGCATCCCCAAGCCAAAATACTCTGATGCGGATAAGACGGAACATCCGGAGAAATACGAGAAACAAAGACAAGACTATCTCACGGCACTCAAGAAATTCATCCAGGCACGTCCGGAGACGGTCTCGGGCGTTGAATTGGAGCTGGAAGGCGTCAACCCGCAAAGGAAGTGGACGGCGCTGCAGAACGAGCGCAACAAGCGCGTCGAACGGCTCGCGCCGGACGTGGCACAGATCAAATACCTCGCCACAAAGGCGGACACTGACTTGGAGGGCCGGGCCTCGGTGGCGGGTCTCGCTCCAGGAAGCTATTGGATCAGCTCGCTCAACCTCGACGCCGCAGCCGGGGATACGCGGCTGCGCTGGGATGTTCCGGTAAAAATCGAACCGGGAAAAACCGCCCGCATTGAATTGACGAACTTGAACTCCACCGACGCGCGCGGCTACAACCCCTAGCGCGTTCGCGCTGCCGCCATGGGCACGCCCATCCGCTGGTTCGCGTTCAACCTGTTCATCCTGGTGGCACTCGCGCTGGACCTAGGCGTTTTCCACCGCAAGGCGCACAAAATCCGCCTGAAAGAAGCT
>QHYF01000410.1 GCA_003224075.1 Acidobacteriota bacterium | reverse complement strand
GCGCTTCTGCAGATCCGCGCCGCGGCTCTTCAGCCCCTCAACGCCCGATGCGAAGGCTCCCCAGTCCATCGGTTCCTGTCGCTTCCCTTCTTATTTCTTCACCAGCCGCGAAACGACGTCGTCCACGGTGATGGCGCCGACCGGCCGGTTCTCCTTGTCGATTACGGTCAGCATGCGCAGATTGTATTTATCGAAAAGCTCGAAGACTTCCTTGTCGTCCGCGCTTGCGGGCAAGCTGAGGAGGGGTTCCATCTTCAGCTCCGCCATTGGTTGATCGGAAGCCGCCATAAGGGGGCGCGCCACCGGCACCGCCCCGGAGTATTGTGCCTTCACATCGAGCAGAACGATCGTATCAAGTGGATCCAAGTTCAATTCCTGGTTGCGCATGCTTTCCAGGACTTCTTCGCGCGTTGAGGTCTCTCCCACGAAAACAAAATCCGGGTTCATCATGCCGCCTGCCGTCGCAGGGTCGAATGCCAGCAATTCGCGGACTTCATCGGCCTCCAAACCGGGCATTTCATCCAGCAATTCTTCCGATGTTTCCTTGGGCAAGTCGGCTAGTAGATCCGCTGCCGCGTCTGGAGCCATCTCTTCGAGAATGTCGGCAGCCTTTCCCGGGTCGAGCTTTTGGACGATTTGCGTGGTCAACCGTTCGTCCAACTCGGCGAGGACGGCGGCGGCTGTTTCTTCGTCGAGCGAAGCGATAATCCCCTGACGTTCGACGGCCGACAGATCTTCCATGATGTCGGCCAGGTCCGCCGGATGCAGATCTTCGAGTTTCTCGTGAGTGATGCGCAGTTTGACGCGGCGCAGCGGGTCCGGCTCAATCAGGTTCACGAACTCCCAGCGAATCCCGCTTTGCGGCAATTTACTCTGGAGTTTGCGGACCACCTTTGGCGGCACCACCCCTTGGAGCAACCGCCGCACCGCGCCTGGGAGTCCCACATCCACCTGCGTCAGACGCAATTCCACATTGCCGTTGGTGCGCTGTTCCGTCAGGTCCACATCATTCACCCGCACGACCTTCCTGCCACGCGTATCGATGATCTGCTGGTCGAGCAAGTCCTTCTGGACTGCCAGCCAGGATTCGTTAGGCCGATAGAGTTCGAGCGCGCGCTCGCTGACATTCAGTTGAATCTTCCCCGCCGCCACCGAAGCGACCTGGTTGTGTTTTGCGACCAGCGGCGGAAAGTGTCCGCGAGACAGTAGGAAATGCGAGATGCGATTCGGCGCCTCCGCCGGTTCAATAAAGAACTCGCGTACGCGCCCGACATAGTTTCCTTGCGCGTCGTAGGTCTTCGCCCCCATTAGCTCTGTTGCATAAAGTTCCATACACGTTCCCTTCTGGTGCGCTCCGGGTGAGCCGAGTGGGCCTCTGACGGGGCCAACCGGGCAATAAAAAGCCCGCGCACCGAAGAAACTCGGCCGCGGGCAAGTGCCTTACAGAAATGGACTTACCTTTAGCCGCCAGTGAACCCTCCCTGCCCCACCGCTTGCGGCGTGGCTTGCGCTTCGCGCGACATCATCTGGACACCCAACCCATGGACCAACTTCCAGCTCCACTGCCGCCCAGACCAACTAGGGCCAGGTTCGAGTTCGCTGCTCGCGCTCATCGAGAGAAAATTCACTCCGCCGTTAGTGATAAGGCGTGCGGGAATCAATGTCAAGAAAAGAATGACTTTCCCGATGATTTTTTTCTCAAAACACTACTTGGGAGGCCTCTTCCGGTCCGGGAAGACCATGTGGCGGGGTTCCTCGCCCTTCCGGCGGCAATCTTCCATGTACAACGCCAGATAGTTTTTCAAAACATAGTCGCGCTTAGAAAACCCCAGCTCCTCGGCGCCCCGGTCAATCGCTGAAGCAGGCCCCTCCAATTCCACAAAGGTCCCAATTGGCGTTTCATCGAGCTCTATCAAGAGGCCGTTCGCCCAAGCCTTCGAAGCAGGGAGCCGAAACGTAGTGCGATATTTTTCATAGCGGAACCAGCCGCTCATCCCCAACCCTTCGAAGATTTTCGTCAGAGTGCCCGCGTCGCCGACCTCAACTTCAATCTCTTCCCGGATTTTGTGTGGCCCAAAAGACGCATTCTCCGCATCCGCGCCGGTCGGCCGGGTAATCGGCTGCTTGAAGGTCGCCAGGAC
>QHYF01000415.1 GCA_003224075.1 Acidobacteriota bacterium | reverse complement strand
TTCTTGTTCTCCAAGTCCTTGGCCAGCGGCAAGACTTCCTTGATCACGAACTCTTCGGCTGTTTGGCCGATGAGCTTTTGATCGTCGGTGAGATCGGCGGGCGTGAAAACGTCGCCCGGCTGCGGAGTTTCGAGGAGAAAGCTGCCTCCCTTTGCGGCTGTCTTCGTGAGAGTAGCGGTGGCCATCTTGGTCGCTCCTGGTAGGGAAGTCGTAAAAACAGGTTTCGGTCAAACGTCAGTTTGAGGCAGGCGACGCCGACTATTCGATTTTACTCCTGGGGCAAAGCGTAGTAAACACCGTTAACTTCCCGGTGTCGGATCAGTTTCTGGTTTTGCGCGTCAACCAGCCACCATCCGGACCGATCAGAACGAAGGCGGGCGCTGGCTGGCGACGGCGAAGGCGCGCTCGAGCGCCATCCCCGCGCGGCCCAGCGTGCCTTCCTCGAAGAGCCGCCCAATCAGCGTGATGCCGTGCGGCACCCGGCGCGGCGGAGAGAATTTTGGCAACGGATTGTGCGGATCTGGCGCCCAATCCGAACGCGCCTCGGACACTTCCACGAAGCCCGCGCGCAGCGTCAGCGACGGATGCCCGGTATTGTTGCTGATTGTCAGCATTTCGTCGCGCAGGGAAGGCACCAGCAGCAGGTCCACCTGCGAAAAAATGCGCGCCATTTCTTGACACACTTTGTGCCGGAACCGGTCGGCCTGCACGAAATCCACCGCCGAAAGGAACCGCGCCTGCCGGAAAAGATTCGGCCACGCGTCCGGCGTCTGCACTTTCAGTTGATTCAGGCCGCCGGAAAGCGTGAGCTCCTCGAAAGCCGCCGCTCCTTCCGCGAAGAGAATCAGGTTGAGCGAGCCATACGGCCAATTGGGAAGTGCCACTTCCACCGGAACCATGCCGAGCTTCGGGAGCATAGCCAGCGCCGCGCGGTCCACGTCCGTTGCGGGGTTTTCTTTCATCCAGCCCGGGAAATAACCCACGCGCAGGCCTTTCACGGTCGCGCCCGTATTAAAGTCCAGCCGGCTGGCTACACTTGAAACATCGCCCGCGTCCGGCCCGGAGATGGCCCGCACCACCAGCAGCGCATCTTCGACGGTGCGGGTCATGGGGCCGAGCTTGTCAAGCGACCAGCAGAGCGTCATCGCGCCGGTGCGCGGCACGCGCCCATACGTGGGCCGCAGTCCGGTGATGCCGCAGCGCATGCTCGGGCTGACGATGCTTCCGCCGGTCTCGCTGCCAATCGCGAAGCCGACGAGTCCCGCCGCCGTGGCCGCCCCCGGACCGGCGCTGGAGCCGGACGCTCCTTCCTCCAGCAGCCACGGGTTCATCGTCTGTCCGCCGAACCAGATGTCGTTCAGCGCCAGCGCGCCGAGGCTGAGCTTCGCGACAAGCACGGCACCTGCCGCGTGAAGCCGCTTCACCACTGCTGCGTCTTCCTTCGGAATCCGGTTGCGGTAAGGCTCCGCGCCATAAGTTGTTGGAATTCCGGCCGTATCCAGAAGATCCTTCCCGCCCCACGGAATTCCGTGCAGCGGCCCGCGGTACTTGCCCGCGGCGATTTCTTCGTCGGCCTTCTTCGCTTGCGCCAGCGCCAGCTCGCGCGTCAGCGTGATCACGCAGCGCAACTTCGCATCGAACTGCTCGATGCGCTTCAGATAAATTTGCGTGAGCCGCTCGGAGGTCAGCTTGCGCTGCTCGATCCAGCGCGAAAGCTGCGTTACCGGAGCGAACGCGATGTCCGCATCGTTGGCAGGCAAGGGCCCCGGATCAGTCCTGCTGCGAATGAATTGATCGCGCTGCGGGCCCGCGTGCTCGCCCGGCAGAACGGAGTTATAGCGCGACCACGGCGCAACCGTGGGTTCGAGTGCCACCTTGTGCGGACCGGTGCGCCGCTCGTAGACCGAGGCCAGGTTCACCCGCCAGCTTTCCGCCGCGACGTTGCGCTCCGCGCTGGTCAGCTCCACCTGGACGAGTTTTTCTGCTTCGGCGAAGGTCGGCGGCGACACTTCGGGTCCGACGGCAGGCCCCGTGCCGAACGCTGGCGGCACCCCTGGTGGCGGCGTCGGCTCTTGCGTGGATTCCGCCGGGTGCTCCGCCTGTCGAATGCTTGGAGCAACGGCCGCGCCAATCAGACCGAGCGAACTTTCCGTCAAGAACTGCCTGCGCGATTTGGACATGGCTCCTCCGCGCAGCATTGTAGCCGACTCTCGCAGCCGGAAAGCACGGAGTTCCGTATCCCGCCCGCCTGCGATCCCGCGCCCCACCGCTGGCGGCCCGTTCGATAAGCGCGTTTTTTTGAACATTACTCTTTGCGCGTTTCTTTAGAGTTTTCGAGGCGGGCACATTCATGAGTACGGTATAACTTGGGAATGTCCAATTCCCCGGAAACGGTTATTGACATTCCTTCGACAGGCATCCAACCCGAAGTGCTGGTTGGCGCGGGGCGTCAGCGGTGGTTTGAAGTCGGCCTTGTATTGCTGGTGACCTGCGGCGGCGCCTTCTTAAATGCTTTGTATATCCTGATAAATGGCCCGAATGCGGCTCCTCACATTTCCAATGCCGGATGGTTGACCGGCATCGTTCAAGAAGTCGCTGGTCTCCTCTTACTCGCATACGTTTTATCGAGACGGAGCCTGCGGTTCAAGTATCTCGGCCTGCGTTGGTCTCTAAGAGACGTTGGAGTAGGTCTACTCGTCGCCAGCGTTTCCTTTGCGGCGTATTTGTTAGGCTCGACGGTTGTTCATCTCCTCCATTACGGGTTGTATGGGTCCTTGGCAAAGGGTTCCAGCGGCAGCGACTTCTTCGCACATCCTTCTATTGCGGCCATTCCATTTTCCCTTTTGAATCCATTCTTCGAAGAGCTGATCGTGCGAGCGTACTTGATGACTGAGGTCTCGGATCTAACCGGCTCTTCAACCTTGGCCGTCGTCGCGAGCGTGGCCGTTCAGTTTTCCTATCATCTCTATTATGGTTGGGCTGGAGCAATTTCGCTGTCTTTTCAGTTCCTGGTCTTCGCACTCTATTACATGCGTTCGCGACGTGCGCTGCCCATCATCGTCGCGCACGGATTGTTCGACGTATACAGCCTGGCTCGTCTCT
>QHYF01000419.1 GCA_003224075.1 Acidobacteriota bacterium | reverse complement strand
CTCGCGGCGCAAACCATGAAGGGCGCGGCGAGTGTGGTGTTGGAGACGGGGGATCACCCCGCGCTGCTGAAGGACGCGGTGACCACGCCGGCGGGCTGTACCATCGATGGCATTCTGGAATTGGAAGAAGGCAAGCTGCGGGTGACGCTGATTAAGGCGGTCGTAAAGGCCACCAGCCGCGCCGGAGAACTGCTGTTCGAGAAATAGGCAGGCCGGCGGAGTCCGAAGTAATGGTAGGATGCTGTCTGTGAGGGAGTGATGCCGAGCGCTTACATTCCGGTACTCATCTACGCCATGCTGGTGATTGCGTTTCCTGTGGTAACGCTGGCCTTGGCGAAGTACATCCGGCCATCGTCGACGTCCGTGGGCGCCAAGCTCAAGCCCTACGAATGCGGAATCCCGCCGGAGGGCGATGCACGCGGGCGGTATTCGGTGCGGTTCTACATCATTGCCATGCTGTTTGTAATTTTCGACGTGGAGACGATGTTTCTCATCCCCTGGGCGATTCTGTACAAGGGCTGGGTGGCGGCGCACCTGGGGCTTTTCGCGCTGGCTTCGATGGTCGTGTTTCTGGGGATCTTGCTCGTGGGGTACGTGTGGTTGTACAAGAAGGGCGCTCTCGAATGGGCGTGAGCGGAACCTCTTTTCTTCTTCCGATGCGTCATCCTCTCGTTCGTAAGCTGTTCTGATTGACTAGCTTGACGCCATGTGTTAGAAACGCGGCGTTTGAGCTTTGATTGCCGGGTCCTTCGATTGTTGCGACCGGAGAGCGGTCATCCTTCCACCGTGGCCGCAGAGAGGCCGACCGTAGCCAGTAGCACCCAGGGTCCATGGCCGACGAGCCCAAGGAACAGCAACCGCCCCCCGTCCCCACGGGCGACAAGCCCGGAGGAAGCCCATCCTCTGCCTCAGTTCCTCCCGCCACGCCTGCAGGCGCGGCTGCGCCCGGCGCTCCTCCGAAACCAGCGGCCCCCGCTCCTCCAAAACCGCCCGTGTCGCTGCAGACTCCACTCAACAACGAACTGGTCACGCGAATTCGTGGCAAGTTCGGCGCGGCTCTTTTGGAGGCGGTCGAGGATCGCAAACAGGCGATCCTCACAGTGGAGCGCGGCCAGCTCGCGGAAATGGCGCTGTATTTGCGCGACGAAGAAAAATTCAACCTGCTGGCTGACCTGACGGCCGTCGATTGGCCGAAGCGCGAAAAACGCTTCGACGTGGTGCTCAATCTCTATTCTTTCGCGAAGAACGAGCGGCTGAGGTTGAAGGTGCGCGCGGCCGACGGAGAAGAAGTGCCGAGCTCGGTGAAAACCTGGCCCGCGGCAAACTGGCTGGAGCGCGAAGTGTTTGACATGTTCGGAATTGTTTTCTCCGGCCATCCGGATTTGAAGCGCATTTTGCTGCCCGACGAGTGGCAAGGCTATCCGCTCCGGAAGGATTACGACATCTTGCAGCAGGACACCGCCTGGGTCCGGGAGAATCTTGGAATTGAAAGCGGTCAGTGAGACGGTTCCGGCCACGAAGGGAAAAACGGCCCTGAGCATCGAGACAACAAGCAATCACAAGACCCTGCTGGGCGCGGATGAGCTGATCATCAATATGGGGCCGCAGCATCCCTCGACCCACGGTGTTCTGCGCGTCAAGCTCAAGCTCGATGGCGAGCGCGTGATCGGCTCGGAATGCGTGATCGGATATCTGCACCGGGGCGTCGAGAAGATCGCGGAAAACCGCACGTATCAGCAGTTTGCGCCCTACGTGGACCGCATGGACTATGTGGCGGCGGTGAGCAACGGCCTGGGATATTGCGAGGCCGTGGAAAAACTGCTGATGGCGGAAGCTCCACCACGCGCGCGGGTGATTCGAACGATTTTAACGGAGCTGCAGCGGATTGCCAGCCACCTCTTGTGGCTGGGGACACACGCGCTGGACATCGGCGCGCTCACGCCGCTTTTCTATTGCTTCCGCGAGCGGGAAGAGATTTTGAAGATTTTCGAAAAGTATTGCGGAGCGCGCTTGACAACGCACGCGTTCCGGATCGGCGGGCTGCAATACGAGGCCTACGACACACTTGAAAAGGATGTCGAGCGGTTCTGCAAGGATTTTGAGTCGCGCATCGTTGAATACGAGGACCTGCTGACGCAAAACCGCATCTGGCTTGGGCGCACAAAGGGTGTGGGGATTCTGACCGCGGAAGAGGCGATTGCGTTTGGCGTGACGGGGCCGGTGCTCCGGGCGAGTGGCGTGAAATGGGATATCCGCAAAGCGATGCCGTACGCGGCGTATGAGCAATACAAAT
>QHYF01000018.1 GCA_003224075.1 Acidobacteriota bacterium | reverse complement strand
AGCAACAGATCGAGGGCCGTGCGCACCGCTTGTTGCGGTTCCGCGGAATATTCTCCGCCTTTCCATTCCGGATCGTTGCGAATCGCGTTCATGACCATTTTGCGCCACACGCGGTTGCGCCCGGCGATCTGCACCGGCTGACAGGCCAGCGGCATCAGCGCGTCCATGAAATCGGGATAGGTCTCGCCCCACACGAAGGAATGCATGCAGCCCATCGAGGTTCCCAGGATGAGCCGCAAATGGTTCACCCCGAGCCCTTCGGTCAACAAGCGGTAGTGACCCAGCACCATGTCGTCGTAGTCGTACTGCGGGAAATGCGCGTGAAGGCCGTCGCTGGGCTTCGAGGATTTCCCATGGCCGATGCCGTCCGGAAGAATGACGTAGTAGCGCGTGGCGTCGAGAAGCTGCCCCGCGCCAAATAGTTCACCGGCAAAGATGGGTTGCAGAAACTGATGGCCAGAGCCACCCGTCCCGTGAAGAATCAAGACGGCATTGATGACGCGGCCTTGGGCGTCGCGCACGGGCTTGCCGAGCGTCGTGTAGTGAAGGCGTAATTCCGGCAACGTTTCGCCTGACCGGAATTTGAAGTTTTTCACGACGAAATCGCCTTCCGTGGTGGCGGGATTAGCATTTTGCTGTCCGGCGGAAGGCGATGCCTGGAGAAGAACAACCACGAGCACCCAAGTGAAAAGGCGCGGGAAAGATTGAACCATTGCCCACCTCTAAGAGCGGGAATCTATCACAAACAAATAGGAACGGTGTCGAATGCCGAGCAGATCTCCTGCAAACGCTACCGCCTCTCCGCATGGCACCCCTTGCCTTGCTGCCCTGCACTGAATAAACTGCCCCGCGCTAGCCGATCTCCAACTCTTGGGGTGATTCGATGCGAAAAGCTCTGCTTCCATTTTTGTGCTTCCTGATTCAGCCCCCGCACTGCTGGGCTCAGGCTGCGCCCAAGCTCTCGCCCGAACTGCGCTCCTTCGTCAAGGAAGACGCGCCCGTTGTGGCGCTGGCGCACGTTCGCGTGATCGATGGAACCGGCGCAGTTCCTCGCACGGATCAGACATTGGTTATCGCGAATGGAAGAATCACCGGGATGGGAGACGCCGCAAGCACGAAAATCCCGGAGGGCGCAAAGGTGCTCGATCTCAAGGGCTACACGGTGATCCCGGGACTCGTCGGCATGCACGACCACATGTATTACCCCGCACCGGGCGGTCCGCCGGCGTTGTATCCCGAGCACGCCGCAAGTTTTCCGCGATTGTATTTGGCGGGCGGTGTGACCTCGATTCGTACCACGGGAAGCGTCGAGCCATACTCGGACCTGGAGCTCAAGCGCGCGATTGATGAGGGCAAGATGGCCGGTCCAAAAATTCACGTGACTGGGCCGTATCTCGAAGGACATGGCGCCTTCACGCTGCAGATGCATCAACTGAAGGACGCGGAGGACGCGCGCCGCACGGTGGAATTCTGGATCGCCGAGGGCGTGACTTCCTTCAAGGCCTACATGAATATCACTCCCGAGGAGCTGGTCGCCGCCGTGAAGGCCGCTCATGCGCGTGGAATTAAAGTTACCGGCCATCTCTGTTCCATCGGCTTCCGGGAAGCCGCAGCTCTGGGGATCGATGACTTGGAACACGGTTTGGTCGCAGACACAGAATTTTTGCCGGACAAGAAGCCCGGCGAATGTCCGAACCCCGCGACCGCGAATAAAGCGCTTCTCGGACTGGAAGTCGCGAGTGGGCCCATTCTCGAGACAATCAAGGATCTGGTGACGCACCACGTCGCCGTCACTTCGACGCTGCCGGTGTTCGAAACGATTGTGCCGAACCGCGCCCCCCTGGACCCTCGCGTCCTGGATGCCATGTTCCCGGAGGCTCGGATCTCCTATTTGAGGAGACGCGCGATGATTTCCGATGGTGCGGCAAAATCCGATTGGCCGGCGTTGTTCAAGAAAGAGCTGGAATTCGAACGCGAATTTGTGAAACAAGGCGGCCTGCTGCTGGCAGGGCTCGATCCGACAGGATATGGTGGAGTGATCGCGGGATTCGGGGACCAGCGCGAAGTGGAATTGCTGGTGGAAGCGGGGTTCACGCCCGTGGAGGCGATTCACATCGCCACTTCCAATGGCGCGGAGTTTCTCGGCGAGTTGGATAAAATCGGCACGCTGGCGGTCGGCAAGCTGGCCGATATCGTCGTGGTACAAGGAGATCCGTCCGCGAATATCAAAGACGTCGAGAAAGTCGAAATCGTGTTCAAGGACGGCATTGGTTACGACTCGGCGAAGCTCATCGAATCCGCGCGCGGGCAAGTCGGTTTGCGCTAAGCCAGTGCCGCCCGGCCAGGCATTGGCCGGTCTTAGCGCAGAAAACTCTTGCCGCCAGCCGGACAAATTGAACCGCTGACCAGAAACGCAAACTAGTGCGCGCTGTGCGAGGATGATGTAGAGTCAAGGTTTCAAATACAGCCCGATCTGAGAGCGCTGCATCCAAGCCGCTAAAGCAGCGCTGAAATCACTCGCGCCGGCTTGGTGCCTTAAGGAGACTGATGGAATCCGTGAGCAATCGAAGCGCAGAAATTGTCGAAACTTCGCATCCGACGATCGCCGCCACCGCCACGGCCCTCCCGCCCTACACCATCACGCGCGACGACGTGAAGTACTACATGGGGCGCGTCTTTGACATCCCCGAGCGCCGCGTGGAAGCGATGATGAGCATCGTCGATAACGCGCAGGTTCACAAGCGGTATGCCATTTTCCCCATCGATTACACCATCGAACCGCGCGCGCTTTCCCAAACCAACAATGAGTACATCGAGCACGCCGTGAAGCTCGGCCGCGAGGCGGCGGAGAAATGCCTGGAGCGCGCCGGCGTCAAAGCCGATGAAATCGATCTGATCATCACGGTGTCCTGCACGGGCTTCATGATTCCTTCGCTCGATGCACACCTCATCAACCTGATGGGATTCCGTTCGAATGTGAGGCGCATGCCATTCACCGAGCTGGGCTGCGCCGCGGGAGCGATGGCGCTGGGACGCGCCGCTGATTTTCTGAAAGCCCAGCCGGGAGGAAAGGTCCTGGTCATCTCCGTCGAGCTGCCCTCGCTCACATTTCAGCGAAAGGACATTTCGCAGGCGAATCTGATTTCCTCGATCCTTTTTGGCGACGGCGCCGCCGCCGTGCTGGTCAGTGGAGAACAGACGCGGGGGCCGAAGATTCTGGTTTCAGAGACCTACACCTTCCCCGATTCGCTGGGTGCCATGGGATTTGATCTGCGCGATTCCGGTTTTCACATCCTGCTCGCCAAAGATGTGCCGGAAATGATTGGCGGGAAAATCGGAGGGCTCGTGCAGGGCTTCCTCGAGCGGCATGGCCGCAAAAGGGAGGACATCAAAGGCTGGATCCTGCATCCGGGGGGAGCGCGGCTGCTCGGAAACATCGAAGCGGAGCTGGGTTTATGCAAGTGCGACACGCAGCCCTCCTGGGACATTCTTGCTAACTTCGGAAATCTCTCGAGCGCCACCATCCTTTTCATCCTGCAGGAGTGGCTGGAAAAGAGGCCGCTCCAGGCCGGGGAATACGCCATGGCGGCGGCGTTTGGACCGGGCTTCAGCGCGGAATTTCTGCTGCTGCAATGGACGTGAGCATCGTTGCCTTTCTTGGCCTGCTTCTTGCCGTGGCGTTGCTGCGGCTAGCCGAGCTGCGCATTTCAAAGCGTCACCAACGGGAAATGCGCGCGCGCGGGGCCGCGAAAATCGACGAGCCGAGGTTCCGCTGGATGGTGCTGCTGCACATCGCCGTGCTGCTTGGCGCGGCCCTGGAAGTGGTCCTCCTTGGGCGTCCCTTCATCTTCTGGCTGGCGGCGCCGATGCTTGCAGTTTTCCTTGCGGCCAACGCCGTTCGCTGGTGGGTGATTCGAACACTGGGCGAACATTGGAATGTTCAAGTAATGGATTCGACGCGTCTCGGCGTGGTGACGTCTGGACCTTTTCGCTACGTCCGGCATCCTAATTATGCAGCGGTCTTTGCGGAGATGCTGGCGCTTCCGCTGATTCATACCGCGTGGATGACCGCAGCGGCGGGGGCCATTGCGCACATTGGAGTTCTGGCGCAGCGGCTCTCCACAGAGGAGCGCGTGCTTTTCGCGAATCCAGACTATCGCGCGGCAATGACCGGCAAGCCGCGTTTCCTCCCGGGACTTTTCTAACGAAAAGAGCGCGCATGCATCGGCGTTTCTATGTCGTGGCGTCCTTCCTTCTGTTCGCGGCAGCTGCTTGTCTCGCGCAGCGGGAAGCCCCCGCCGACAGCCCCGCGTTCACGACCGTGCCGGAGCTTGCGGCGGGCTTTCATTCTCTTTATGCCCAGAACTTTGAAGAAGCCCGCGAAAAATTCACAGACTGGGAATCCCGTCACCCAGACGAACCGTTCGGCTACGCCGCTATCGCCGCTAGTTATCTATTCGAGGAACTTTACCGCCAAGGCGTCCTTAGCAGCGATTTCTTTCTCAACGAAAAGAGATTCCTTCATGGCATTGAAGGCAAGCCGGATCCGGGGCGCATGAAAAACTTTCAGATTGCGGTGGACCAGGCGCGCAAACTCGCCAAACAACGGCTCGCCAAGGACCCCCGGGATGCCGGGGCCCTCTTCGCCTTGACCCTAGCCGCCGGAATGCAATCCAACGCCGACATGATCCTCAAGAAACAGCATCTGGACGCGTTGAAGCGTCTCAAGGAAGGCAACGAATACGCAAAACAGCTCCTGGTTTTGCGGCCCGGCGACGGCGACGCGTACGTCGCGCTGGGAACCGCCAATTACATCATCGGCAGCCTTTCGGGCGGCGCTCGCTTCATGCTCTGGTTCGGCGGCATCCACGGCGACAAGAAGCTGGGCATGGAGCAGCTTCTAAAAACCATCGATCATGGCCGCTACCTCCAGCCGTTTGCGAAAATCCTGCTGGCGCTGGCGGCGCGTAGAGAAAAAAAAGACGTCCTCGCGCAAAAACTCCTGCGCGAATTGAGCCAGGAATTTCCGGAAAGCTCGCTCTACTCCGGGGAGTACGCGAAAGCGATGGGCCGGTTCGCTCCAACACAGATGCATCCGTGAAACTTCGACTGATGAAGCGCCAGCCTCCTTGCAGTGGAGTCCCTTCTTGCCGCGCCCTGGGGCTAGAATGAGTCACTATATTTCCCCTGATGCACTAGAATGCGCTTCCCGCTGGTGACGCGCCATCGGTCATTCGGGCGAGGTGGTGAATCGTGTTCCAACAGGACTTGTTGAAGGGCCAGGCGATCTTTCTCACGGGCGGCGGAACGGGACTGGGTAAGGCGATGGCTTTGCGGTTTGCGGAATTGGGCGCACGGCTATTCCTCGTCGGCCGGCGGGAAGAACCGTTGCGCGAAACTTGCGCTGCGATCCACCGGGATGGCGGCGCAGCCGCATACACCACTTGCGACGTGCGGGACTATGGAGCGGTTGAGGCCGCCGCGGCAAAAGCCGAGGAGCAGTTCGGCGAAATCGACACGCTGGTCAACAATGCCGCCGGTAATTTCATGGCCCGCACGGAAAAACTGACTCCCAATGCCTTCAACGCCGTGGTCGGGATCGTTCTCAACGGGACGTTTCACTGCACGCAAGTTTTCGGCAAGCGATGGATCGCAAAGAAGCTTGGCGGAAACGTGCTGAACATCGTTACCACCTACGCCGCCGCCAATTGCGGCTCGGGATTCGTGGTGCCTTCGGCCTGCGCCAAAGCGGGAGTTTTGGCGATGACCACGTCGCTTGCCGTGGAATGGGCGAAATATCACGTCCGGTTGAACGCCATCGCGCCCGGGCCCTTCCCCACGGAGGGTGCGTGGTCGCGGTTGATGCCTTCGAAGCAATTCGAAGAACACGCCCGGGACAAGCATCCGATGAAGCGCTTTGGCCGCCATGAAGAGCTGGCTAATCTCGCCGCGTTTCTCATCAGCGACATGGCCGAATACATCAACGGCGAATGCGTGGTCATCGACGGCGCGCAATGGCTGCGCGGCGCCGGCGAATTCAACGACCTGTTGCTCTTGCCGGAAGCGGCCTGGGAATCAATGGAAGCCGCGCGTCAAAAGAAATCTTGAGCCGGACTACTGGGGCAGGGCGCGTTTTCGCAGTGCCACGCGAAGTTTGATCTCGCCGATGGATTGCCCGTCTGATTCCGCATGGACCGCGATTTCCTGCGGCTTGGTGTTTTTCGCTTCATTCTCGGCGAGCATCGGCAGAGTCACTTCAACGCGAGTGGCAGCCACTTGCTTCGCAGCTACGGTAAACTTTCCCGTGCCGCTTTGAGCGACCCAGCCCGCGGGCAGAGTGGCGGAGAATGTGATCTCCTGCTTTTTCGCGGTTCGGTTGCGCACGCACAGGGGGATCACCAGCGTCCCGGGAGCCTGCAGGGCGATCTCCGGCGGCTCCGGATGCGGCAGATTCGCGAGCCCATGAGCGCGCCGAAACTCCGCGTAGAAACTCCACGGCCCATCCAGTTCCACCGATAATTCCGGCCGTGCTGGATCCGCCGAGACTTCGGACCGGGTAAAAGGAATTGCGCCTGATTTGATGCCCTCAAAAATGTCTCCGGCCATGTTCCCTCCGACCAGCGATTTGCCGAGCACGAAGTGCTGCGCGTCCGACCAGCCGCTATCGGAGGTGGCCATCTTTTCGATTTGCGCTTCATCCATCTGCGCGATCTTATCCAGAAACGACTTCGCCTGGGTTTGGTGCGCGCGGAACGAGTCCAGCGCCATTCGCCAGTACGGCTGCTTGGCGGACTTGGAAATCTCCTTCACGGAATACTCCGGACCTTTTCCGCGAAAGATGTCTTCGCGCTCGGCATCCGCGAAGTAATAAATCTTCTTTGGCTGCCAGGGTTTCAGATTCTCGAGATAGGGCTCGAGTCGCCGCATGGGCCCGGCGAGTTGCTCGGGAAACGCAACGGAATCGCCTGCCAGATCGAACGCTTCCGTGGCCAGCACTCCGGAGGCCTGATGGTCGCCGTGGTCTTCCCCGATGAACGTTCCGGGAAGGAAAGTGAGGATCACTTCCGGGCGCGTCAGACGAATAATGCGCACCAGTTGCTCGAGGCATTCCCCGTGATCCCAATTGGCCAGCGACTGAAGCACGTTTTGCGAGGCGGTATCCTTGCCGGGGAGAAACCACACGTTGGCAATCCCGAGCGTGGTCAACGCGTTCCGCGCTTCGATCTCTCGAATGGCGCCGAGGGCCGCGGCTTGCTCTGCCCCAGCTTCGTTCGCGCCGCTGCTGCCGCGCGTGCCATAGACCACCGCGATGCGCTTATGCTCATCGAGCGCCCGCGCCAGATAAGGAGTCGCCGCGCCTTCGTCATCCGGATGCGCCACTACCAGCAGAAGATCCGCCTTGTACCGCTCGTCGGGCAGCGGCAGCGCTTTTGGCTCCTGCGCAATCGCTCCGCACAACAGCAGGTTTGTATTCAAAGAAACAATGAGCAACGTTCTCGCGAATCGCAGCATGGGGATTCCTTAACTGAATAGTTTCGCAGATGGAAGAGACCTGCGCTCTCGCGCAGCGTTTTTATTCGATGAAAAGTCAAGGCTTTGCGGTACTTTTCCCGGCAGCGCCGCTATCGGCCAATCCCACGCGCTGCAATAAGTCCTGGAAGCGCGGATCGCTGCGCAAGGGGTCGAAGCCCGGTTCGACCTTGAGAGTGGTCAGAATACCGAAGTGCTCGGAGTACGCCTTTTCCAGGTCGGCCAGGGCCTCCTCCTTGTCGCCCATACCTAGATGTGCCCAAAGCATAATTACGGGATCCAATTGCTCATGCCGGCTCACCTCTTCCAGTTTTTCCAGCTCGTGTCGAGCTCGCTCCGGCTGACCCGCGCGACCATAGATGTAAGCCAGCCTCGACCAGTACCAGGGTCCCTCACCATAAAGACGGCGCAATATTTCTGCGTCAGCCAGCGCTTGGGCGAACATCGCCTTTTCCACGTACGCAAAGGTTAAAAGGCCGCCTGCCCGGCCAAATTTCGGATCCTTCCGAAGCACGGTGCGAAACTGTTCGATGGCGCGGTCATACTGCCGTGAGTAGTACAGAATCGCGCCGTTGTCGGCGGCAATGATGAGCGAAAGTGGATCCAGTTGGCGCGCTCGTTCGCTCTCGGTTAGCGCCTCGTCGAAGCGCCCCAGCCACAGCAGATGCTCGGCATACCAGTGGTGGGCGGTAGCGTAGTTGGGGTTCAATTCGATGGCCCGCCGGTATTCTTTTTCTGAAGTCTGCCAGTCCCAATCGTGATTCTGGACAATCAAAGCCAGCGCTGTGTGCGCTTCCGCCAGGCCCTCGTCCAGCTGCAGGGCGCGTAGGGCGGCCGCACGTGCCTGGGGCATGTATAGGGTTGCAGAGACAGAAGAATAGGCGGTCAGCAAGGTATAGGAATTCGCCAAGCCAGCATAGGCGGGGGCGTAATTGGGATCCGTTGTTGCGGCTTGCTGAAAATACTCGATGGCCTGGTGAAATCCCGGCACGGTCCTTTTGTTCCAGAAGTACAGACCTTTGAGGTACAGGTCATGGGCCTCGACGGATTTGGGGGATAGCGCAGGCTGGTTGTTAGACCTACTGGATTCGTGGCCGTTAAGGGCGGCGTGAATTTCGCCAGCGATCTTACTTTGCGGCTGCGGGCCGCTTCGGGAGCGAGACCACGCGAAGTAGGCACCCAGCGTCGCGATCAGGGCAATGGAAATCCCGAGAAGGATATGCCGTCCGCGCCTGTCAGCTCCATCCACAGTGGGCGCCGGTACGCCGGAGCGATCCGTGACAACAGAGACGTCTACTGGGGGCAGCGGCGTTGCCGAGATTTGCTTCACGGGAGCAATAAAGCGGTAGCCGACACGGGGAACCGTTTCAATGTACCGTGAATTTTCCGGAGAATCACCCAGCGCATGACGGAGTTTTTTGATCGCGCTGTTCAGGCTGTGCTCGAAGTCGACATATGTCCCTCCAGGCCATAAGCAGCTGCCCATTTCTTCCCGGGAGATGATTTCGCCGGGCCGCTCCAGCAATAAGCTCAGTAGCTCAAACGGCTGGCCCCGTAGTTTCACGCGAATGCCATGTTTGCGTAGCTCACGCGCCTGAAGATTGACCTCGAAAACTCCGAAGCGGCGTGGACAAGCTTGAGACAAAGCCCGGGTAGACCTCGTGGACGGATTCTATCACCGTTCACAGGAACTAGTACCAAAGTGCTGAAACTGCTCACCTTGACAGTTAACCCTCTTTAATTCAGTAAGCTGGCTGGTCATCAACAGACAATGCAGCGTGCATTGCTTGTGCGTCACTACTTGCATAGTTTCATTGCTACTGCTGTCCCCATTCTCCCTGGAGAACAGTGATAAAACCCGCGCCAACGGCGCTATAAGAGGAGTTTTAATGCGGACTTTCCCAGCCCAGCAGTCCAGCTTTATCCGTTATCTGTCCCCGTTTTCTACTAAGAAATCACCATTCTTGCGCCAGTACAAGGCCGTGATGATAAGCGCTGTTTTCTTGGCGGTTGCCGCGCTAATGGTCATTGCCGCAGTCAGCGGGCAGCAATTCTCTTTCATCCCCAACGGAACGTTTCTCCTGAATCCATCTGGCGCGTCCGA